>CAZIQW010000204.1:0-4907 GCA_964541585.1 uncultured Dehalococcoidales bacterium
AGTTCTTCTTTTTTGTCCATACTCTCAGTTTACTCTATAAATGAAAATACCCTGCGGCTGATTGCCGCTGCCATTGACAAATTACCCGGCGAATAATACGATATTAGAAATACGGAATGAGGGAGTATCAACCTGATGCAAATAGACATCAAATGTCCTGCCTGCAATACGGACAGCAGTTTTTTTGTGGCGAAGAATGTTTTTCAAGGTCCTTTCAAATGCTGGAAATGCAAATCGTTTTTCACCATCAAGGTTAAAAATAGTGAGATCCTGCTTTGCGAGCCTTTAAGCCAGGAAGATTTTGACAAACAAAAAGCTGAAAAGGAAGCACGAAGAAAGAAAGCCAGAGAAAAAGCAGGTTAACCCGGAATCCAGATTTGTTTGGAGGCTATCAGCTCTGTACCTCCGGGAAGGTCAAGCTGGTTTTTGCTCCTGGTAAAGAATATTAATCCTTTATAAGCGCTGAGATACTGGTATTCTTTTTTCAGTAATCCGCCGGTAGCCATGATTACCAGGGGTTTATCGGTCCTGGATATAATAGTATAAAAATCACCGGGTTCAACCCGAACAATAGCCCCGGATGCTTTTATCGCCTGGGCGATTGCGGCAGCAGCGGCCGCCGCTGCCGAGCCTCCACCATAAGCCATAATATAACCTCCTGTCAGTATCAATCCGGATATCCTGACCTGTCCGGATACCCTAATAAAACCACAGGGAAGGTTAAAAGTCAAAGCTTAGGTAATCACGAGCAATCAGGGGGGGCTCCATTTTGCCCTTGCTTTTTCTTCGGGAATGCACGCCATATGGTATCCCGGTTAAATGCGGCCATCCCGTATTTGTCCCTGATTGTTATTGAAAGCAGACCTGCAATTGAATCAAGATGGCTAAAAGGTGCATACGCGTTCGGCATGCTTCCAGCTTCTAATACTCCGCCGCTTCGGTTATCTGTCTGGTTTTTACCGGCCTCAGCCCTGTACTGATAAAAAAGCCCAGAACAGCCAGTATACCGCTAACGATAAAGGCCATCTGATAACTACCGCTAATATCAAATATGTATCCGGCCATGAAGGGGCCCAGGGCAGCACCGAAGGTATAGCTTAAGGATGTAACCCCTAAAATTATGCCGTGGGACTTTAAACCAAATAATTCTGCGAGCACGGTAGATTCCAGCGTGGCAGCACCCCCGCTGCCGATGGCGATCAGCACGCAAAACAGGACGAACATCCAGGTTTGGGTAATGGGCATTATCAAGAAGAAAATGGCTATGATGAAAATGAAGCAGATAGTAAAGGCCTTTCGGCTTCCAATCTTATCAGCAACAACACCGAGAGCAAAACTGCCTGCGGTAAGTGCCACGGACATTGTGGCCAGAATATTTGCCGCCGCCGCTGCTGAAATACCCAGGTCGGTAACATGAGGCACGATGTGTACTATTATCGTTTGCAAACAGTATCCAAAGCAGAATACCATTATCAGTATCATCCAGAATTGCCGGGTACAGGCTGTTTGCTTAAAGGAGAGGCCTCTCAATCCTGAATTCGGTCTACGTGTTTCAGGCTCTTTATTTTTAGTCTCGCCATAAGGCATCAATCCCATTTTATAGGGGTCGCGTTTTAGAAATTGCGAAGCGATAATGGTTACTACCAGAATAAGGGCCCCGATGATAATGTAAGCGAAGCGCCAGCCATATTCTGAAATGAGCCAGTTGATGACCGGCGGTAAAATCAGTCCTCCGATGCCTCCGGCTGCAGCAACCACTCCGGTCATGGTATTTCTCTTTTGGGAAAACCATCTGGCTACGGTAGACATTTGCGGGACAAACATGCTGCCCAGGCCGATGCCTACCATTACAGTGTAGAAAAGATATAATTCCCAGACAGAATCGACTACAGACATCAGGAAAAAGCCCGCACCTATTAGTAAACCGCTGATGGTCATTACTGCCCTGGGACCAATCCTGTCATTAAGAGACCCCATGAGGACGCCGGAGAATCCCTGTGCAACGCTGGACATCGAAAAAGCTCCAGAGATGAGCGCTCTCGTCCACCCGAATTCGGTTAGCAATGGCTTGAAAAAAATCCCAAAGGTGTTGCGCGAGCCAAACATGACAATCTGAATGATGGAAATGGCAATTACAATAACATAGCCGTAGAAAAAGGTTTTTCGGGTCTTCTGGTTCTGGTTAGTTTCCCGATCACTCATCATCTGCTTCTTTACCCATTTTTACGGGCAATGGTGATATTCGGAATCTAGATGTGATATTGCCCAGGGCTTTTTATATTACAATACTGAATAATTGTTGTCTGATACGACAACCATTTTAATATATTATACCACGGCAGTCAACACGTGTTCCGACAGGAAAGGCTGAATTGGCTGAGAGCAAAGCGTCATATTGACACAGGGAGTGCTCCCCTGTAACATAATGCTATGCTAGGCAAAGTAAATACCTGTGCGGTGGTGGGACTGGAGGGGCATATGGTACAGGTGGAAGTAGATATCTCGCCCGGATTGCCTGCTTTTCATGTTGTCGGTCTTCCGGATGCGGCGGTACAGGAAGCCCGGGAACGTGTGCGCGGTGCTATCCGGAATTCCGGTTTTTCCTTTCCGATGAAGCGCATCGCTGCCAACCTGGCCCCGGCCGATTTGAAGAAAGAAGGTCCGGCTTATGATTTACCGCTCGCTATTTGCATCCTCCTGGCTTCCGAGCAAATTATGGCGGATGTCTCCAAAACCGTCTTTCTGGGAGAACTCTCCATGGATGGGGCTCTCCGCCACACCAGCGGAATTTTGCCTATGGTGGGTGTGGCCTACCAGCAGGGCTTTACCAGCATCGTAGTGCCTTCGGTAGATGCCGGTGAAGCATCATTGATAGAAGGTACCCGGATTCTTCCTTTTGATTCGCTGGCAGCCCTGGCCGGCTTTTTACGCGGCGAGATACCCCCCCCGGAATATCAATCAAAAGGTTTAAACCTGGAGTCTGCGGCCGTGGCCGCGTCAACCGATCTGGCGGAAATCAAAGGTCAGGAGCATGTCAAAAGAGCACTGGAGGTAGCAGCAGCCGGTGGACATAATGTGGTCATGTGCGGCCCGCCCGGCAGCGGAAAAACCCTGTTGGCCCGGGCATTACCGGGTATTTTACCATCTTTGAATACGGATGAAGCCCTGGAAGTGACCAAGATTTACAGTGTCGCCGGTCTTCTGCCGTCGGATACCCCGTTAATCCGCCAGCGGCCGTTCCGTTCACCGCATCATACTATCAGTAACGCCGGTCTTGTCGGAGGAGGGCACTGGCCCAAGCCGGGTGAAATCAGTCTGAGCCACCATGGAGTCCTGTTTCTGGATGAACTTCCGGAATTCGGCCACGCAGTACTGGAGGTGCTCCGTCAGCCGCTGGAGGATAAGGTGGTTACTATCAGTCGTGCCCAGGGGAGTGTGACTTTTCCGGCTAATTTCATGATGGTTGGAGCAATGAATCCCTGTCCGTGCGGCTATTATGGAGACCCTTATCATCCCTGTATCTGTCCGCCCAGTTTGGTATCCCGGTACCAGAGGCGAATCAGCGGGCCTTTTATCGACCGTGTGGACATATTTGTTGAGGTGCCGCATATTGAATATGAAAAGCTGGCTGACAACCGGCCGGGTGAGAAAACGGAGGAAGTGCGGGCCAGAGTGGAAACCGCCAGGCTTGTACAGCGCCGGCGTTTTGCCGGGAACAGGGTAACCTGTAACTCGGAGATGGGCCCGGCAGAGGTGAGAGCGTTTTGCCTGCTGGACAATTCAGCGCAAAGTCTTTTAAAGGCTGCAATGAAACAGCTGTACCTTTCTGCCCGTGCTTTTCATCGCATTCTCAAGCTGGCCCGTACCATCGCCGATCTTGAGGGTGCGGATACAATCAGGTCCAATCATCTGGCAGAGGCCATCCAGTACAGACCGAGAAGCCAGGCTTAACCTGGCTTTGTCCGGATGTGACGCCGGACACCGGTGTTAAACCAGCAGATGCGTCAGACAGAAAGCGGAGATATCGATTTTATCCGATAATATCAGTAGAGAAGGAGCGAGGGTAAATGGAAACGGTAGTTGGCTCTCTTGTTGGAGTTAGCGGCCATACTGAGGACACAAAATATGATCTTATCTTTACGACACAAAGGGTAATATCAGTGCTCATCAAGCATCCCCTGGACGTGCCTTATCAGCCCAGGATTGCGGAAATATTCATTGGCGGCAAGCTGGCGCATCTGGATGAGGAGCGTCAGAGGGAAAAAATCGCGCAGGAACGCCGTCTGGCACTCTCGGGGACGCTGGACGAGCTGGCAGCAGCCCATCCTCTTAATTCTGAGATTCCCTACGATGCGATTAATTCTGTTGAGGTGACCAGGGGATTTTTCCGGTCGCAGTTGAAGTTTAATGTCACGGAGAGTGCGGCTGCCGGAAAGAGGACCCGTTTTACCCTCAGGAGACAGCAAGTTCCGGAGGCCAGACGGCTTCTGGCCCGGGTATTACCCTCAAAGCTCAAAAAAAGTTAGTCCTTTTTGCCTCAGGCGAAAAACAGCCAGTATACCAGCCCCAGGTGAATCGCAGTGCTGATTGCCAGAACAAACGTGAAAAATCCCTTTTGGGTTTTATGCCGGAATATGGCTCGTCCAGCCCATCCTCCGGCAAATCCGCCTGCCAAAGCCATCCAGTGCAGGGTGGCTTCCGGCACACGCCAGCCTCCCGCCCGGGCCCGGGCTTTATCGAACCCGTATAAGATGAAAGTTATCACGCTGGCTACAGCCAGCCATATCCAGTATAGATACCATTCCATAAATACTTCCTGTCTTTTCTGAAAACTTCCCTGCCTGAGCACTCCGGGGCCGGGAGTATAATTATAAAAATATCTGCCGTCTCACCATCACATCAGAATA
>CAZIQW010000205.1:0-644 GCA_964541585.1 uncultured Dehalococcoidales bacterium
CAGGCAGATTGCAGACCTGGTTGGCGCCTACCTGCTGACGGATACCGCGCACATTGCCGGATTGATAGCGGCCGGGGTACATCCATCTCCGGTCCCGTACTCCGACCTGGTCACGGCGACCACTCATAAAACCCTGCGCGGGCCGCGGGCTGGATTCCTGGTGGGACGGAAGGAATTCGCCGCTAAAGTAGACCCTGCGGTTTTTCCGAGAATGCAGGGAGGTCCACTGATGCATATTATTGCGGCCAAAGCGGTCTGTTTTCAGGAAGCCTCCAGCCCCGATTTTGTTAAATACCAGCAGGCTGTGGTGGAAAATGCCATGGTATTAGCTTCAGAACTGGAGAAAGCCGGTTTACGCCTGGTTTCCGGCGGTACGGATAATCATTTGCTCCTGGTGGACCTTACCCAAACGGGCGTTACCGGATGGGATGCCCAGCAAGCACTGGAAGCTGTGGGCATTGTAGCCAACCGGAATGCCATACCCTTCGACTCCCGTCCCCCCAAGATAACCAGCGGTATGAGGTTCGGAACCCCGGCCGCTACATCGAGAGGCATGGGCAGAGAGGAAATGAAGGCCATTGCCGGTTGGATAGTCAGGGTGATTTCTCATATCGGTGATCTGAGTATGCAGGAGCAGGTCAAAG
>CAZIQW010000205.1:654-4897 GCA_964541585.1 uncultured Dehalococcoidales bacterium
TACCCTGGGGTAACCTTTAATGGTAAAAATTTACTCTTTGATATAATGGTAGTTATAAGAAGATTAAAAACAGGGAGATGGGATGACCGTATTTCGTCCCGGGGGACGGAATGATGAAAATTTACACTATTTCTCTCGATGGTGGAGGTGGAAGGTGAATAGCTTTGTTTTGCAGGTAATTGTTACACAGAATGAGGATGGTAATTTCGTGGCCAGGGTTCCCTCACTGCCTGCCTGCGTTTCCTGCGCCGGCACTCGTGAAGAGGCCCTGGCTAAAGTCGGAGAAGCCGCCAAACAGTACATGGAAACCCTGGGGGTAGAGAATTTTGCCTTAACCACTCAGGGTTCGATGTCTGAAGTTGAAGTTTCCCTGTAACAGCGGAAATTCCTGCTTTGGACTGAAAATGCGGTTAGCCGGGGGTTTTAGCTTTGTTTTGCCGGAGCCACCCGAGTGCCCTGTGGGTATCGCTGGCAACTCTGGCTTTTTCGCAGTTCTTAACCCGGTATTTGAAACGCCAGTAGGTAAATTCTTTCATCTCGGTCAAGTTGCTGCGGGAAACCCGGCGGTAACGTTTTTCCCGCCGGAACAGTTTCAGCAGGGACGCTTCGGTATCGCCATAGACCCGGGTGAAGACCTCTTCTTCTTCCTTTTCCCGGCGGTAGCTCAAACCGTTGGACCGCCGTTCTTTGCGCACCTCCTCGCGGACTACCTGAACCAGGGCGTCCTCTACCGTAACTCCGTAATAGTAATTGAGGTACTGGCGGTATTTACTTATTCCGATTAATTCCTTGAACTGTTCGGGGGTTAAATTTACCGGCGGCTTATTCTGAGAAAAAAGGGCCAGCTTTTCATCCTCGGGTATCAGCCCGTTGACTGATTCGCAGAGGCGTTCGGCAAGAAGCAGCCAGTCGAAGGCTTCTCCCTCTATCAGATAGCGGTATTGCTGTCCCTGGAATTCCTCAAACTCGTCAGTCCAGAGCCCGATGGACTCTAATAGGGCTATATACCAGTGTTTCCCGGAAGCCAGGCCTTCCCGGAAATATCTGACTACTGCGTCGACGTTGTTGACCGGCGGCAGGTTCTTATTCAGTTGTTCTTTAAATGTCTTTTCCATCTGACTGGATACCAAACTTAATTTCATCTCTATTTTATCAAGATACATCATAATTTTCATCTGGGTTTAAAATGAATACTGAAAGGTCGACTGGTGTTTAATTTGCCGGCGGCGGTATTTTGTCTGTCACTTACTTCAGCGCGGCCAGGAATCCTTCCAGGGGAAGGGCGTTCAGGATATCTCCGGCTCCGCACCAGCCCCGCCTCGCCGTCCCCACACCGAACCGCATGAAGTCCAGGTGCTCTATCTGGTGAGCGTCCGAGTTGATAACCAGCTTTACTCCCAACTCCCGGGCTCTGTAGATATGGGTGTCCTTGAGGTCGAGCCGGGAGGGCATGGCGCTGATTTCCAGGGCGGTTTTGTTCTCCGCAGCGGCTTTGAAGACTGCCTCCATGTCTAAGGCCACGGGTTCTCTTTCGCCCAGGATGCGGCAGGTGGGATGGGCAATGATATCGACGTTCGGGTTCTCGATGGCGGAGATAACCCGGCGGGTCATCTGCTCTTCGTCCTGGTTCATACTCGAATGCACCGATGCCAGTACCACGTCCAATTCAGCCAGGAGTTCATCCGGCATGTCCAGCCTGCCGCTGGCCCGGATATCCACTTCCATTCCGGTAAGGATGCGGAAGCCGGATAGCTTCTTGTTAAGCTCTTTGATTTCCTGCATCTGCCGGTGTATCCTTTCCAGGTTCAAACCTCGGGCAATACCCAGCCCGATGGAATGGTCGGTGATGCCGATGTATTGATAGCCTCTTTCCCGGGCTGCCTGTACCATGTCCTCCAGCGGGACGGCGCCGTCGCTCCAATCGGTATGGATGTGCAGGTCGCCTTTAATGTCGGACCATTCCACCAGCCGGGGCAAAACGCCTTTTTCGGCTAACGCCAACTCATGCTGGCCTTCGCGGATTTCCGGGGGAATATAGTCCAGTCCCTGTCTTTTATAGAAGGCTTCTTCAGTGGCGAATTTTTCCAGTTCGCCGGTTTTCATGTTAGTGATGCCGTATTCGGACAGACTCAAACCCATCCGCTCCGCCCGTGTCCTAAGGTCGATATTGTGCTGTTTGCTGCCGGTGGAATACTGGAGGGCCGAGCCGAAAGAATCATGCTCCAGGAGGCGGAAGTCTGCCTGAAGCCCGTCGAATACAATGACGCTGGCTTTGGTGGTGCCTTTTTCCAGGACTTCCCGCACCTGGGGCAGAGTAACGAAAGCCTGGATGACCTCTACCGGATTTTCCGCCGTGCCCATCAGGTCGATATCTCCGATGGTTTCTCGAAATCGCCGCAGACTGCCGGCGGCAGTTAAATTTTTCAATCCGGGCACTGCTTTCATCCCTTCCATCAGGGCATCGGCTGCCGGCAAGGCTGCTCCCAGGGGAATGCGCTGCTCGCTCTTCTTTTTGCGGTAAGCTTTTATCTGGTGGAGGATATTTTGGGCGGTTTTTTCCCCCATGCGGGGCAGCCGGGCCACCCGACTGTCTTCAATGGCTTTCTCCAGTTCATCCACCGTGGAGATTTTCAGGTCGCGTGCAAGCAGCAGGGCGGTATGGGGGCCGATGCCCGGTATTTCCAGCAGCATGCCGATGCCTTCCGGAAATTCATCTTTAAGCTTTTCATAATAATCCATCCGGCCGGTGGTGACCAGTTCGGTAAGCTTTTTGGCAATGGCTTCCCCTACACCCGGTACTTCCTTCAGCCGGTCTTCGGCCACCAGTTTGTCTACATCTTCCGAGAGGAATTCGATGGAACGGGCTACCTTCTGGTAAGCCCGGGCTTTGAATACGTTTTCGCCCTTGAGTTCCAGAAGGCTGGCTATATCTTCCAGGATTTGTAAGATTTCAGAATTTTTCATGACTTTTAAACTCAAATGGGATAATATCCTTTCTCTATAATATTATCCCATTTTGATTGGCGGTTGGTTGTTGAAAGTATTGCCGTCCCCGATTTCTATATCCAGATATTTGACCGGATTTTTAACTGCATTATATATCTGAGTACCGGGTGCATATTCTTTGAGTCCGTGAACAGGCAATAATGCGCCGTGTGTTTTGCTTCCTGCTGGAGATCCCCGGTCTTTCGGGCTTTCTGGATTTTCCCCAGTATTTCCTCTTCCTGCTTCAGCCTTAAATACTGCCGCCATTCCTTGCCGGAAAGCTTTTTTTCACTGTCCGGTATTGCCGCCAGTTTTTCTTTAACTTCGCTGATTGCCTTTTCAATTTCTTCTTCTGTCATCAAAACCTCATATTCCGCAGCAGTGCTTGAATTTTTTACCGCTGCCGCAGGGACAGGGGTCGTTCCGGCCGACCTTTTTCCCGGACACTCTGACTGCTGCTTTAGCAGGCCTGGCGGTGTCCGTGGACGCTCTCCGGGACACCGGCGTGGAGACTTCTTTGGGGGCTTCCCGGCTGATATTGACATGGAAAATCGTGCGCGTGATATCCTGCCGGATGGTATCCAGCAAGAGCTGGAACTGCTCGTATCCCTGGCGTTTGTAAGCATCAACAGCCTTTACCTGGCGCAGCGTCTGCCAGTTGGCCTGCTGCCGCATGTTTTCCATCGCGGTTAGATGCTCTACCCAGAGGCTATCCATTACCCGGAGCATAATCAGCCGTTCCAGCAAACGCATTTCCGCGGGTCCGACCTGCCTCTCTTTTTCATCATAGGCTGTCCGTGCCTGTTGAATCAGTTTTTGCTCTACCTGTCCGGGATTTAATTCGCCCAGACTGTCGGGATTCAGCTCTTGGGGCAGGGGAAAGATGGCTTTAATCGCTGTAACCAGTCCCTCCAGATTCCATTCATCGACTGTACGGTTGCCGATATGCTCGGCGATTATCCTTTTGATTTCTTTTTCTACCATGTCCAGGATATTCGCTTTCAGGTCGGCCCCGCTGAGGACTTTCTTTCTTTCCCCGTACATCAATTCGCGGTGTTTGTTGACCACGTCGTCATATTCAACCAGGTGTTTTCGAATATCGAAATGATAACCCTCTACCTTGACCTGAGAGCTTTCAATAGTCTTGCTCACCATTGAATTTTCAATAGGGGTGTCCGCGTCCAGGCCTACCCAGGACATGATGCTCTTGAAGATCGGAAGAGCACACGTCTGAACTCCAGTCACGAGATTCCATCTC
>CAZIQW010000206.1:0-4891 GCA_964541585.1 uncultured Dehalococcoidales bacterium
GAGATAATGAGCGGTGACTGGAGTTCAGACGTGTGCTCTTCCGATCTTTGAACCCTGCGATGGAAACTGTGAAGAATGTTCTCTAAGCTGTGACCTGAAGAAAAATCCCGAATCATAAACCGTGGGCTTCCCGGATGCGCCGGATGAGAGGCAAAATATCGGGGCGGGGCATTTCACACGGGGAAGGGCCAAGCGGGTCTGCGACGTGTTCCTTGCCCAGGAGTATTTCAAAGGTAGCCGTTACCGAGGCTGCCAGAGCCTCCAGATTATACCCGCCCTCCAGGGTAACTGCCAGCCGGTTGCGGCATACTTCGCCGGCCAGTGTTTTAATCGTACTCATCATGCTGCCAAATCCGCTGACGCTTACCTGCATGCTGGCAATCTTCTCCGTCCAGTGGGAATCAAAACCGGCAGAAACCAGGATAAACTCCGGATTATAGCGCCTGACGGCCGGGGCTACAACCTCTTCGAACGCCATTCCGTATTCCGTATCTCCGCAATGAGGGGGTAAGGCTATGTTAACTGTCGTACCCTCAGCTTCGCCGGCACCGGTTTCATCCACAAACCCGGTCCCGGGATATAAGGGGTGCTGATGGATGGAGACATAGAGCACCCGGGGGTCGGAATAGAAAGCAGCCTGAGTTCCGTTACCATGATGGACATCAAAATCAATAATAGCCAGGCGTTCCATATTATATTTCGAAAGGATATGTGCGGCGGCTATAGCGGCATTGTTAAAGAGGCAAAACCCCATGGCGCGGTCGGGAGTCGCATGATGCCCCGGAGGCCTGACCAGGGCAAAGGCACTGTCAGTTTCTCCATCCATTACCGATTCTGCTGCCCGGATAGCCCCGCCGGCAGCATGAACCGCGGCTTCGTAAGAGCCGGGAGAGACCGTGGTATCCGCGTCAATCCAGCCCCCCCCGGTCTGGGAAATCGACCGGATATTCTGAATATGCCGGAGCTCATGTATCAATGTCAATTCTTCGAGAGTGGCAGCCCGGGGCGGAATAGCTATTAGCCTGGATATCAGGTCAGTCTCCTCCATCCGGGAAGTAATGGCTTCCAGTCTTCCGGGATTTTCGACATGTATGCCGGTATCATGCTCCAGGTAAACCGGGCTGTAAACCAGGCCAACTTTCATCGTAAGTTCCTCTTTATGGTTTCCATTCTAGATAAGTAAAGCAAAATAGTCAAACCCGTTTAATCTTTCCGGGAGACTGCACGAGGCAGCAGCTCTTCTTGACCTGAAACCATATGTTCAGCCATTTCCATCAAAGCCACCCGCTGTCCTGACTGCACCTCTGAACTGGCTGAATAGAGGGAAAACATCGGACCGCTGGCTATCTGCCGATGCAGTCAGGACATCATACACTGACTGGCAGGTAGCCGTTTTTTCTAAAAAACCTTTACATCCCGGGGGCTGAAATCAGGCTACAGTCAGCACCGGGAAGAACACCTGCCAGGCTAACAGGGCCTTGGCAGTAAGACTGAGAAGTATGTACACCTTCTCACCAAACAGGTAATCCCGCCACGGACCTGTCTTCTTGTACTGCAAGACCATATTGACGGCAAAGCAGTTAAAGAAAATAAACAGCGAAACAATAATGCCGTAGACAAATCCAGGCGGTGACGCGGCGAGCCCGGGAGCTATGACATAGATTACGATTGCAATCCAGGGGATAATGCCCGCAAAGCTGCCGAACCAGAACGGCAGCCAGCTGGGCTTGCCGGGCTCCTCATACTTCTCCTGCAGCGCACCGAACAGGATCATACAGGCGTTGATGCTGAAAATGGCCACTAAGGCAGCGATATCGCTGATTCCGGTAATCTGGGAGATTAACACTATCATTATGGAGGAGCTGAAGAAATATTCAATCCAGCGTCCGTAGTTACGGTTCTTCAGCAGGTTCCGCCGGTACCACGGGAAGGCAAGCGGCGAAGCTATGATTAACAGGGCGGCAGCCGAGATAGCCAGAAAAGTAAAAACTCCCCAACCTGTGGCGATATTAAACAGGTGGTGAAGCTCGGGCATGGTGCCCGGCGGGCCGCTGATGAACGAAGCAGTCACCGGGAGAGAGAAATTGTTGGTAAGGACCGCGATTAAAACAGCCTGTACTGCCAGAATCAGACCGACAACCAGGTTCCAGGTCCGCAGGCGCTTTAGTTTCCGTTCCGTGGATTCATCAATAGACATACCCTACCTCCTTCCATAATTATTGCTAGCCGGAAGAAGCGGCTGCCCCCGGGAACAACCGCTGTGATAAAATTTAATGAGAAAATAAATCCCCTGTTGCGCTCTGATTTTTTCTCAGCGTATCGGCTGATATCCTCCGGCGACACCGCCGGGGGAGAGAACTATTTGCCATAGCTGGTTCTGCCGGGACCGGAACGCCCCGGCACAGGACAGAAGATAGTAGTCCCACATTCGCTGAAACCGGGTATCGTATTTCTCCGGCAGTTGGTCCCGGTCTTTCTCCAGATTGCCGTACCACGCCATCAGGGTCTTATCGTAATCGGCACTAAAATTATGCCAGTCTTCCATGACAAACAGCCCTTCAATCGCACTGGCAAGCTGTTTGATGGAAGGCAGCATCCCGTCAGGGAAAATATATCTATTTATCCAGGGCTCGACAGAGGTTACCGAACGGTTTCCCCCTATGGTATGCAACAAAAATAATCCACTGTCCTGCAAGCAGCGGTAAACGGTTTCCATGTAGGTCCGGTAATTTTTATAGCCGACATGCTCAATCATACCCACCGACACAATACGGTCAAATTTATCGTTGACTTCGCGGTAGTCCTGGAGCCGGATTTCCACCGGAAGCCCCCGGCATAGTTCCCGGCTCAGTTCTGCCTGTTCCCGGGATACCGTAATCCCCACCGCTTCAACCCGGTATTTTTCCGCTGCATATTTGACCAGGCTGCCCCAGCCGCAGCCGATATCCAGCATTCTCATTCCGGGCTGCAAGCCTAGTTTGCGGCAGATTAAGTCCAGCTTGTTTTCCTGGGCCTGGTCCAGGTTAGCGGCGCCGTGCCAGTAAGCGCAGCTGTAGACCATACGCCGGTCCAGCATGATACGGAACAGGTCGTTACCCAGGTCATAATGTTTTTCGCCAATCCGAAACGCCCTCTTTCGAGACTGTCTATTGAAAATCCTCGCCAGGAATACATCCCTTAGCAGTGCCCGGTTTTTCCTGACCTGTTTTTCGATTCCGGCGTTGAGAACCCGGTAAAAGAATTCATCCAGTTTCTCACAGTCCCACCAGCCCTCCATGTAAGACTCGCCAAGGCCCAGCGAGCCCTGGGTTAACACTCGCGGGTAAAACTCCTCATTGCTGACCCGGATATCCCAGGGATTATTTCCATCAATCTGTATCCCGGCAGCAGACAGCAATTTCCGGGTTGCATTCTCAAAACTCGCGGTTTTCATTTAGCTCTCATCTTCCTTTCCTCAATAACCGGGGCCGGGTGCCGTACATAATCTCCGGCCACGGTCTCTATTATTGGTTACTGCGGCTTGACCAGCAGGATAGGAGTCTTTTTCACCAGGTTTAAGACATTCTCGGTAATACCGCTGAAAATCATTTTACTGAGTCCCGCACGGCCATGAGTCGACATGGCTATCAGCTGGGTAGGATGGTCCCTCACAAAATCAATAATAGCCTCGGCAGGGACCCCGGAGAGGATTTCCGCCCGGGCCTGGATACCTTCTCCCTCGATTCGTTTGACTACGTCATTCAGATAATTCGTCGCTTCCATTTTCTCGTCTTGCTCTCTTTGGATATCCCCATAATACATGGTGGAGGTTTTCCGGGTCTCAACGTGAATTAAAATAATCTCTGTCTCAGCCCCCCTCTGTTTGGAGATAGCGATTGCATGCGGAATCACCTCTTCAGCCATGGGGGAACCGTTCAGAGGTATAACTATAGCCCTCACGGGTAACTTGTCATAGATAACCTCTTCCCTCAACTCCGTGGGTACCAGCCAGACAGGAACCGGGGAGGCATGGATTACTTTGTTGGCCACATTGCCTAAACCCCAGGCTCTGATGCCGGAGCGGCCATGCGATGAAAGCATTATCAAATCGATATTATTTTCTTCGGCATACTTTAAAATCTCCTCCGCCGGATAACCCACCACCACTTTCCCCCGGGCTTTCACCCCCGGATCGGATATTTGACCCTCAATCCGGGAACGCATCTCTTCAGTTTGCTTTTGTAGCATTTCAGCCATATGTTCAATATAAACCTGGTGCATGGGTAATTGTTCCGCTTCAAGTGGGCTGCAAACATGCAGAAGTTCAAGATTAATGTTTAACCGGGCTGATAATTCCCGGGCATAAGTAAAGACCACTTCGGCCAGTTTTGACCCGTCCAGCAAGACCAGCATTTTACGGTACATCTCCATTCCTCCCGCCAGCATTCCCCTTATGTAAGCTAATTATAAAATAACTGAGTCATTTATACTACATCTCTATTGTCCCATCGGGCCGTTTTTGTGATTCCGGCCCTATTTTCGTGTATCATTCCCTCCCGTTTAAGCGTCATTCCGGGCCGGTTGTGTGTCATTCTATGCTTGGCCCGCCTTCCGGTACTCTTTCTCATGTTCCTCATCGTCCCATTTTTCCCCGGAAATCTGATGAAAGTACCTGAATTAAAATTTATTGACGCTGCCGGATGGAAGTGATATTATTTCTGTTAGAATAAATATAAAGGGGGGGTGTTGATGCTCGCCATCTTAATAGCCGCGGATACTGCACCCCGGCAGGTTTCGGTCTAAATACCGGATTCAGCTTTTGATTGACTCGGTTTAGCCGTTCCGTACCGGAACGGCTTTTGTTTTTCTCTGAAGATCGGAAGAGCACACGTCTGAACTCCAGTCACCGCTC
>CAZIQW010000207.1:0-4866 GCA_964541585.1 uncultured Dehalococcoidales bacterium
TGCTCAATCCCGGTATCAGCGAATTTGATGCTTATGGAGGGGATGGTGAATTTTTGGAGTCTCTGCACACGGCAGCCGAAGATAGCGCTGCTCTGGATGCCTGGATAAAGGAGTGGGTACTGGATTGTCCCACTCACGAGGATTATTTGAAGAAACTCGGCAGCCGGAAACTAAATTCTCTGCGAGGTACGGCCACACAGGAAAGGTTGAACTATGAATATTCATTCCCGACACCGCCCCCGCAGGACAACCGGGAATATACACGGGACGAGATAACGCCTGTTATGGCTGCCAGAGAAATCATTAAAAGCGTCCGGAAATCTCAACACAGGACAATTCTGGCGGGGGCCGGGGCCGGACTGGTAGCATCCTGGTTGGCCTATTATCAGCTCAAAGCTGAAGGTTACGATATTGAATTGATACAGGGTAACGGGCAGATAGGTTACATACCCCAGCCCTCGGAATCCATCCTGCGAAAAGGGGCGACAATACCCAGCGCCAAAATGCTGAGTGATGCCTTAACCACTCACGGCGTGTTTGTTGGAGGCAAACACAATCAATGTATCAGCCTGCTCGGCGCCGGAGAAATCGATAAATACGGTAATATCAACTCTACTAAAACCTCAACAGGGATGTTTTTATCCGGCTCAGGAGGAGCTAATGACGCTGCCGCTGCCCGGGAAGTGATGATTGTCATCGATCAGTCCACCAGACGGTTTGTGGAAAAAGTACCCTTTATTACCTGCGCCGGGAATAATGTCACCAGGGTGATATCTACCATGGGAGTATTCGAGAAACCCTCCGGTCAGGCGGAATTATCTCTCACGGCCTGCTTCCCGGACCCGGCACTTCCCGGGCTGGAAGAACGGATTGCGCGGATACAGGCTAATTGCGGGTGGACATTGAAGCTGGCTGACAAAATAGAGGACATCACCGAACCCAGCCTGAGCGAACTGCAGCTACTGCGTTCGCTCCTGCCGGCTTCTTTAGCCTGAATGTCAGGCTGCTTGCAGACAACCTGTCAAACAGTCGTGATTGATTCCTCTATCAGAAAGACTACCGGTCCTTTTCTTTTTCGACGAGGGCTTTAAACTCCGCGTCCGCTTTGGCCAGGCTTTCTTTATCCCGCCATTCCTGATAAAGAGCCTTCTTCCAGGCTGCCTTATCATCCCTTTTGCTGGCTCTGTCAATGGCGTCAAGCAAAAACTGGGGCACCGGTTCTCCCTGAGACTCCAGTTTGATTTTCAGGTTGATTAGAGCCCTGGGTGTCCGGGCCATACCTTTTCCCTCCACTCTTTCGCCATGCCTGGGTTTTTCTTCTCCGTGCGGTCGGGAGCCCGGGGGAGCAAAAGTCCAGGTGTCCTGGCAGGCCTGTGTATATCCCTGTAAATCCCGGGTATGCAGAATGGCTTTTTTGATACTGGTCAAAGAAGTAAAGGTAAGGGCTTCGTTGTCAGCCACCCGGTTAGCATAGGCTAAAGTCTCTCTTTCAAGTGTTTCGAAATCAGGGTATATGCGGTTAATCATATGCAACTCCTGACACTCTCGTGCAGTCAGGAAACGGTGTTCATAAATAATTTCCAGCATCTTGCGCGGGCCGAAATCCCAGGTACCCGGATCGCACTGTCCCACTTCAGTTAAAAATAAAGCATCTTCCGTGGCAAAGATGATATCCATCACCCCGGCCAGAAAATATCCGCCCCATATACAGTAACCGTGGACCATCGCTATAGTAGGCTTGAGCACTCGGTGAAATTTATGTAAATGCATCTCCTGCAAAAAGTATTTGTGTTCTTCTCCGTAATGATGCCAGGCTTCTCTTTCCGAGCCATAATCCTGGATTAACTGTTCAGGGGTTCTTCTATCCGCCATCATGGGTGCTGATTCAGGGGTAAGCCCGAAAGCATCATGACCGGCCGAAAAACAGGAGCCCGCTCCGGAAATGACCAGTACTTTGCAGGCAGGATCCGCCGCAAAGCAGTCTATGGCATGCTCAATCTCACCATACATTGGATGACTGATGGCATTCTTATATTGTGGTCGGTTCAATATTATCCGGGCAACTCTCCCCGGCTGATAAATAATACCTTGATAATCCACGATAATCCTCCTCCTGATTGTTTATCCCTGGAATTAAACAGGGTGATTGACTATCTTTGCTATTCGAACACCCCTTCTTGCATAAGCCCGATAAAATCCCCGTCAGACATACCCAGCATCCGGGTGCAGATATACTCGGTGTGCTCACCGAGAAGAGGACTCGGCGAGTATGCCGCCGACGGCGTTCCGGACAACTCAAAACTCTGCCCCAGATGAGTATACATACCCACCTCACTGTGATTCATCGGCCAGAGAAGATTCCGGCCTCTCAGCTGGGGGTCTTCATAAATATCGGCGGTATTCTTGACCACACCCGCCGGTACTCCGGCCGCCTGCATCCTGTCCATCACCTCTTCGGCCGTGAATTGAATCGTCCACTCGCCAATTATTTGATTAAGCTCATCCTCATTCTTTTTTCTGGCGAGCAGAGTGCTGAAACGGGAATCTTCAATATACCCGGGTTTTCCGATTACCCGGCACAGGCCTTCCCATTCCCTGTCGTTTGAAACAGCGATGGTGCACCAGCGGTCTTCACCCTGGCAGCGATAAACGCCATGCGGGACCGCGGACGGGCATGAGTTCCCCATTCTTTCCGGTTCTCTCCCATTGGAGATATAGTCCAGAACTGCCGGCATTATAAAATAGATTGCCGTTTCAAATTGTGACAATTCCAGCAGCTGGCCTTTACCGGTCTTGTTCCGGTAGTCGAGAGCGGCAATCAAAGCGGCCGTCGCAAAACGCGGGCTTATACAATCGGTATAAGCAGAGACCCCCAGAGGCAAGGGTTCCTTGCCCGGCCATCCCACAAAGTTAGGCAACCCGGCAATCGGGGACAGCACCATGCCAAAGGCCGGTAATTTAGAATAAGGCCCTGATGAGCCGTATCCGCTTTGCCGCAGCATGATAATATCCGGTTTGATTTTTTTCAATTCCTCGTAGACAAGCCCCCACTTCTCCATGTTCCCTGGAGTGTAATTCTCCATAAAAACATCAGACCTGGCTACCAGCTGTTTTACTACTTCCATAGCTTTGGGATGGCCCATATTCAACGAGAGGCTCAAAATATTTGAATTAAAATGATTAAAATACCCTCCGCGGTTGATGCCCGGCTTACCATCTTTGTAAGGGGCCGACGTCCGCATGGTACACGGTCTTTTAGTAGTCTCAACTCTGATTACCGTCGCCCCGTGGTCGGCAAAGAATTTCATGGTAAGCGGACCGACTACCGCCCAGCAGAATGCCAGAATTGTAATACCGCTTAAGGCGCCTTTCCTGTTACTGATATTCTCTGTTTCTGATATTTCCAAGTCGCTCTCACCTTCATCCTCTCTCACAAGAGAAAAGGAAATGGAATATTTAGATAATCCCGGCCTGTTTATAAATCACCATATCCTGCCGGGAGATTCCTATCCGGCTGAATATTTCTTCATTATGTTCACCGATTAAAGGCGCCCTGGAGCGTATGGAGCAGTCCTTTTCTGACGACTTGAAGAATTCTCTCGGGTAGATGACACTCTCCCCCAGTTCAGGATGCTCGATTTCTTTCCAGAATTTCCGGGCATTCAGGCACTCATCGTTCAACAAATCGCTAATACTGGATAGCGGGCCGATGGACACACCCCTCGGTACGGCTCCTTTGAGAAGCTCTTTTCCGGTATGCTTTATAAAGAATTGGCCGACCGGGCCGGATATCTGGTCCATTACATCCCGGGTAACGGTGAACATATCAAAATTATCCCAGTCCATATGAAGGAGGAAATCGGTAGCCATTCCTTCGCTGTTCATCCAGTCAACAAGGGCGCTCAGGGACTTGGCGCCGGTCCGGCCGCCGATAACCATAAAGAAGACGAAGCCGTCTTTGCAGGTCCAGACCTGCCGCTGTCCGACATCTCTGCTCATGCCAGCCCGGAAAGCCCCGGCCCTGCGCAGTATCCTCCGGTTAATCTCCCAGACCGGTACGGCATTCGCCTGAAACCAGCCTGCGCTTTGCTGCATCGACACATCAACCTGCTGCCCTTCTCCGGTCTTCTCCCTGTGATAGTAGGCTATCATGGCGCCGACAGCAGCATCTCCTCCGGCATGAAGACAGGCTTGCGGTATGCTCATCTGTGTCGGTGGCCCATCCATTTCACCTGTCTGATACAGCAGGCCGCTCATACCCATAACCACCAAATCAGAGTCCTTATATTGGCTGTAAGGCCCTTTCTGCCCAAATGGCGTAATAGATACCAGAATCAAGTCCTTTTTCAAATAGCTTAATACCGAATATCCAATTCCCAGTGCATCCAGATATCCCGGTGAAAAAGATTCAATTATAAAATCCGCGGTCCCGACCAGTTTATTAAATATTTCCCGGCCGTCAGCGGTCTCAATATCCAGCGTAATCCCTTTTTTGTTGGAGTTGTAAGCAAACCAGTAGAGGCTTTTTTCCGGCTCCGGAATGTCATGCCAGAAAGGTCCGATACGGCGTGAAGCATCACCGCCCGGTTTCTCAATCTTGATTACTTCTGCCCCCAGGTCAGCCAGAATCTTTCCGCATAGAAAGCCTTTATCATCAGTTAAATCCAATACTCTGCAATGGTTCAGCATATTCTTCTTACCTTATATCTGTTTTAGATACCTCTTAACAATCCTCAGGGCTTTTACCGGCTCAATTTGACTGAGCAGCCCCATCGCATAGAGAATATATTTTTCGTCTAAAAATATGTTCGGCTCCCTGGGTTTTAAAATTGAGGGTTTCTCTTTCCGGAACAGTGCCCCCTCCAA
>CAZIQW010000208.1:0-4864 GCA_964541585.1 uncultured Dehalococcoidales bacterium
TTATCACCGCCTCAATGATATCCTGGGATATCTGCTCGTGAGAGACATCCGGATTATGCTGGGCTCCGATAACAATTGTGGGGATACGGTGGGGTAGACCGTAACGATATTCCACGGTTACCTGCGTCTTACCGTCCGGACGGAGGTAATCCAGGATTTTGTTTTTTCTGACTTCCGCCAAGCGCAAAGAGAGTCTGTGGGCCAGGGCAATGGGCAGGGGCATCAGTTCCGGAGTCTCATTGCAGGCGAAGCCTACCATCATACCCTGGTCTCCAGCACCGGTCCTGTCCAGTTCGTCAATAGCATCACCGGAATCTTTCACCTCTTTGGCCCGGCTGACTCCCAGGTCAATATCCGGAGACTGTTTGCTGATAGAAACCATGACTCCGCAAGATTTATATTCAAAACCGAATTCGGGATCGGTGTAGCCGATTTCGCGCACGGTATTGCGGACAACTTCCGGGATTTCGACATAGGTATCGGTGGTAATTTCCCCCAATACCATCACCAGGCCGTTAGTGACCGCCGTTTCACAGGCCACCCTGGCATACGGGTCATCCTTGATAATATTATCCAGAACGGCATCGGATATCTGGTCACATATTTTATCCGGGTGTCCTTCAGTAACGGACTCCGAGGTGAACAAATATTTTGCCGAACTTGTAAAACAATTAGCCAATTTAATACTCCTCCTTAAGTTCCCTGTTCCCAACTGGCAAGGTATTTTGCCTGTTCGGGAGTTAAAGTATCAATGCCCATACCCATTGATTGAAGTTTCAAGCGAGCAATTTCTTTATCAATCTCTTCAGGGACGGGATAGACCTGAGGTTTAATCATACCCTTATTCTTAGCCATATGCTCCAGGCATAAAGCCTGATTGGCAAAGCTCATATCCATAACACTGGCAGGATGTCCTTCGGCGGCAGCCAGATTAATCAGGCGGCCCTCTCCCAGCAAATAGATATGCCGGCCGTTATCCAGAGTATACTCCTCAACATAATCCCGAATGGTACGCCTGCTCTTAGCCATTTCAGCCAGGGCAGGGATATTGATTTCCACATTAAAATGACCGCTGTTGGCCAGAATAGCTCCGTCTTTCATCACCAGGAAATCATCTTTGTCAATAACATGGATATCACCGGTGACGGTAATGAAGATATCCCCGATTCTGGCAGCTTCGTTCATCGGCATCACCTGATAACCATCCAGGACGGCTTCCAGGGCTTTCAGCGGGTCAACTTCGGTAACAATAATATGAGACCCCATGCCCTTAGCGCGCATGGCCACTCCACGTCCGCACCAGCCGTAACCGCAGACGACTACCTTCTTGCCGGCCCAGAGGATATTGGTGGCACGGGTAATGCCGTCCAGAGTACTCTGCCCGGTGCCGTAACGGTTATCGAAGAAGTGTTTGGTCATGGCATCGTTCACGGCGATGATGGGATATTTCAGAGCTTTGTCATTCTCCATGGAACGCAGGCGAATTACTCCCGTAGTGGTCTCTTCCGTACCGCCGATAACATTTGCAATCAGGTCGCTGCGCCGGGTGTGAAGTTGAGTCACCAGGTCGGCCCCGTCGTCTATCGTCAGCTGCGGCTCGTGTTCCAGGGCGGTATTGATATGCTTGTAATAAGTAGCATCATCTTCTCCCTTGACGGCATTGACCGGAATACCATATTCAACCATAGCGGCAGCGGCATCATCCTGGGTGGATAAAGGATTTGAGGCACAGAGAATGAGGTCAGCGCCGCCCGCCTGCAAGGTCAAAGCCAGATTACCGGTCTCGGTGGTGATATGCAAACACCCGGCCACCCGGATTCCCTTCAAAGGTTTTTCCTTAGCGAACCTTTCCCGGATTAATTTTAATACGGGCATTTCCCGTCCGGCCCATTCAATACGCTGCTTACCAACAGCGGCAAGGCCGATGTCCTTAACATCATAGTTCTTAACCGAAATCATTGTTAGTGCGACTCCTTAAATTACTCTAATCCTATTTTACTATAATTGTCCAAATGCAACCCACAACAAGCCGCCGGAAAAACGACACTGATTCCCGACGAACAATACTGCCTTAAGACAGCTTTTATAATTATACCAGATAATAGAAAAGTTAGATGCCCGGATATAAAGAACAAGCAGCAAGCACGACATTTAAGTTGTTCCGCAAGCAATCAAGCTTTTACAGAAAATAATCCGCAGCATTAACAATATCCATCCAGCTGTTAAACTGAGACCGACCGGCGGGTTTGCAGTCACCCAGGAAATTATAATGCACTCTCCAAGCCGCACAGAACAACCGATTATTGGTAATACTATCGAAATTCAGACGGCGGCTGAGGAGCAGCGTCCGGGTATTTTTCAACTCCTCGTACGTTTGAAGAACAGACGCTTGACGGGGGGTGAAAGAAATCTCGGCCAAGCGGGTTATTTGACCCTTATCCAGAAAATCCAGGGACAAAGCAGTTCCAAGAATAATCATTTCAGGGGTTGAACCGGTTACTTGCAGGGCTTTACGGACAACAGAAGCCCGATCTCTTTCACGAAAGGGGGTAATCAAGTCCGAAGCGATAATGAAACCGGAATCCAGGTCCAGCACATCCAGAATACAGACCGGCTGAGCACCCGGCAGGACAGCACCTTCCAGAAGCCACCTGGAATGAACGGGAGGAACAATATCGCCAGCTATTCTAACGGCCTTGCGGGCGAACCGGGAGACCACTTTTTCAAGTCCGGCAACAGTGACAGAAACACCCGGGGAATCCTCAATGAGGATGCGAATGGAATCCAGAGGTTCGCCGGCGAAAAAATGCTCCATAACGGTAACGACGGCCTCGACGGGCAGGCGGCCGCGGAGGGGGGCCTGGTTGTCGACAAAAACGCAACCGCAATCTTTGCATTGATAACGCTGGCTACCCAGGAAACGGCCGCGTTTGATAATCCGGCCGGAATGACAGCGTTTGCAAGCGATACCAGGGGTAACATGACGAACCGACATAAAATCAGCAGCCTGAACCATGAGACCTCCTGAATCCGTGAACAAGAGAAAAGGAGAGTTTAGAGTTCAAAGCCCAGAGTTTAAATTTTACTGAAGACAGCGGACCAATCCGCAACTAAAGGGATAAGGAAGCAACCGGAAGGATATGATAGCGCCTTTACGGCGGTCTTATCAAGCTCTATTTGTCACTTTTGGCGGTATTTAGTAGGGGATGGGGATAAGAAAATAGTAACAGGGCTTACGGACCGTGCTTCAATAGAGGGCCAGTGAAAATATTGAGCTGATAAAAGGGCGGCAATAACTTGCTGGGTGGAGGAATGAGAACTCAAATACTTAATTGGGCGGCATGCCTGTAGGAGATCAATTCGCCGGGCAGGGTTTCAAGATAGGCGCTTTCCTGATGAGATAGCTCGGTTATCTGTTTAGCACTATATTTCTCAAAATGCTTTTTTATAAAGGTGAGTGTATATAACTCGTCACTGCCAAATATATTCAAATTTGGAGCCCGCAGAGAACGAATCATCTCGCACAGATCACCAGTGGACGAGAATCTTTCTTCCAGTTCAATCTCTCTCTTCAGCTTCATCCAGGTATAATGAAGTTCGTACTTGTCGGGTACCGGACCGTATTGAAGATGTACATATTCTACCCCGATGAAAGATCTGGTAAACTCCTTAAAATGCTTGAAGTCCAGATAGAAAAGCAGCTTATTCAGTTTGGTTTTCCAGACTCCATCCGCACAAAGAAAAAGGACAGCCTCATACAATCTATCTCTATCCAATTTTTTATATCCGTTGGTATCGCAAGGCTCATAGTCCTTGAGCCAGTGTTCATAATATTTTTCAAATGGATATAATTCTCTATCGGCTTCAGTCAAGCGGCATTGAAGCGCTTTATGCCGCTTATCGGAGAATAAATTTTTATATTTCTCCAACAGCTCCGTAAAATTAAGAGGGTCCATTGCCAATTTAATAAGATTATCATGAGCGGCATCCTGGAGAGATCCGTTCTCATATCTGCTAATAGTAGCTACTCCAAGACCCAGCAGCCTAGCTAATTCTGCCTGAGTTAATCCGCATTTTTCTCTCATCTCTTTAATTTGCTCAGGCTGCAGCAGATTGTGGATTTCTCGATATTTTCGGTATGCCAGGTCAAAAGGGTCCTGCCCAGTGGTATCGTAGACCTCATCGCCGCATTGAGTACATCTTAAGTAGCGTACTCTGACTTTAATCGGTTCATTTTTAACATTGATTATCTGTTCTCTGGTGATGATTTCTTGTTCGGTCTTCTCCTCACAACCGGTACATAAACCTTCAATCACTTTTACTTTAATTTCCATGGATTCCTCCTTGATAGCAGCCCCTCCATTAATCTTGAACAGGATATTGTATGGGTGCTTCCGCGATATGAAAAGATACTATTCTGACGGCTTTCAATTTATCGAAGCTGGCAAGTTTTAACTTGATATATATCTCGTATCCATCAATCGTTTTGCCAAATTCCCAGAATTCACCCCGTTCATTCCGGTCGGTAAAAGGACCCCGTACATAGTTTTTGACCGTTAATTCCAAGATGCGAAGCCTAACGTCTTTTAAAGTATAGCCTAACTTAGCCAGACATTCGCAATTTTTCGTCCTCGGCACCAGGGTCCAGGTTTGATATCCGGCATGTGGAGCCGTGATGGTGTCCTTTATTTCTTGCAGAAAACATTTTATTCTTTCTTTTTCAGTATTTAGCGGCTTCATTTTTATTCTACATATTATATCATTTGATTACAAATTGTCAATAACTAATCATATGATATATTGTTCAACCCTGAGGGCGGGACAGGGGCGGGAGAGGGGCGGGAGAGGAATTATGAATTCCGGC
>CAZIQW010000209.1:0-4860 GCA_964541585.1 uncultured Dehalococcoidales bacterium
GGTGCATATAGGTGCGGACGGTGCTTTCATTGATGTAAAGCCGCCGGGCTATCTCGCTGTTGTTGCAGCCTTCGCCTACCATGGACAGGACTTCTTTTTCCCGGGATGACAGCGGGGCCTCCCCGGCTTTCTGCTTCAGCTCGGCCGCCAGTTTCATGGCGATATGCGGCGACATCACTGATTCTCCGGCAGCGGTCCTTTTTACCGCGTTCACCACCTCTTCAATATCCGAGTTTTTCTGCAGGAAGCCCATGGCCCCCAGCCTCAGTGCCTGGAAGAGGTCCTGCTCCTTGTCCGAAACGGACAGGATAAGCACCTTCGCCTCCGGGAGCTTTTCCCGGATGTTGACGGTAGCTTCCAGCCCGGTAGCCCGGGGCATGCTGATGTCCATCAGGATGATGTCCGGCTTGAGCTCCACTGCTTTATGCACGGCGTCGACACCGTCGACGGCTTCGCCCACCACCTCTATTCCCGGCTCGTTTTTTAAAATCGAGCTCAAACCGTACCGGATAATAGAATGATCGTCCACAATCAGGACTTTGATTATATTCTCCATAATCCCCCCAATCGAGAAACCGTGGGTACTTCCACCTGGATTTGAGTGCCCTTTCCGGGGATGCTCTGCACCCGGAACTTACCCCCAACGAGTTCGGCCCTTTCCTTCATCACCGCCAGCCCGTGTCCCCCTTCCCGGAACTCGTTGCGCTGTAAAGCTCTGGCATCAAAACCGGTGCCGTCATCTGCGATGGTGACTTCCAGATGGCTGTTAATCGCTTTGATTTGCACCCGGGCGTGGCGGGCCCGGGAATGCTTCTTGATGTTGGTGATGGCTTCCTGGCAGATACGCAGCAGTTCATGCTCCACCGGAGGTTCCAGGTGGAACTCCTGTGTTCCCGTATCGTACTCCGCGGCGATATCCGGCGCCAGGACTTTCAGGCTCTCCCCGATATGGGTTATGATATCGGCGTCCGGCTGGTTGCAGCGCAGCAGCTCCAGGGTGGTTAAAGCGTCCTGCCGGGACTTCTCCGTCAGGTCCAGTAAATTATGAGCTTCCTCTAAATCGATACCCATGCGGGAGAGCCGGCGGTTCAGCAGTTCCGCGTGCCACCGCAGGGCGGTCAGGGTCTGCACGCTTCCGTCATGGATTTCCCGGGAGAGTCTTTGCCTTTCGGCGATGGTATTCTCTGCCTGGAGACGCTGTCCCAGGTTATAGTTAATCAGGTAAGGCAGTGCCCCGGAGAGGCAGGAGGCGGTCAAATAGACTATGAAATAGCTCCAGGAGATTCCGACCGGATGGGTAAAGAAGGGATTGAACAGGTGACTGCAGATGACGTAGATTCCGGATATCAGCACCACGATAAAGGTGATTATGTTGTCCAGGAACAGGGCGGACCTCAGTATCGGGCACAGCGTATACAGGAGAAACGGGCTTTCCAGTCCCCCGGTAGACAGGACCAGGAAAGCGCAGACAACGATATCGATAGCCGTCAGAATGAAGCTGATTTTCCCGCTGCGGTACCATCCCACCGGATGCCAGGTCTTGAATATGGTATAGACGCCAAGGGCTATCATCAGCAGCACCG
Source organism: uncultured Dehalococcoidales bacterium (assembly GCA_964541585.1). Taxonomy (GTDB): domain Bacteria; phylum Chloroflexota; class Dehalococcoidia; order Dehalococcoidales; family UBA3254; genus CAZIQW01. The sequence goes on from CAZIQW010000209.1 coordinate 1,584, forward strand.
GCGAATAAGCCACGTAGAAGACCATGTTCAGAAGGAACATCTGTATCCCGGCTATTGCCAGGGCAAAGAAGCCGTAAATGGCCAGTATGATACCGGAACGTCGCAGCTTTTTCGGCGACAGATTTACCGGCTGGTATTCCTCCCTGGTGCGGGGCTCATCATCTGAAATTGTTTTGTCTTTCAACATCGTGTTCCGTCAAATTAATCTGGTCATTTGAATTTTGTTTATTGGATTTGTTATGAATTTTTTATTTCGAATTTCGAATTTAACACTCCAATCAATTCTTCTTTAATTGCCGCCGGTCAAAAAAATAAAACCGGCCTTTAAATATTCACAGGCCGGTTTCACCACTGGCTCCCTGCCGCCCAGGTGACCACATACAGACGGCAGTTCATCGCTTCCTTTCAATTTTCAGACGAGCGACGCTAAATATAGCGTTCTATACTCCTCTATAGATTAGTCGCCATTACTCAAGCAAATCCCTCACTTTGGTTCAGGTTATTTCTCAATCCGGAGAAAACAACAGCCGGTTTTGTGCGCCGTTTCCGGTATTTTGTTATAATAAAAATAAGGTATAGTGAGGTAAAAGGAGCACCCGATGGCGCTTACAATCCATATCAAAGCCGGTTCGGCTGAAGCATCTGCCGAGCTGAATTCCACCCGTGTAGCCCTGGCAATCTGGGAAGCTTTACCGTTGAAAGCTGAAGCCGAGCTCTGGGGAGAAGAAATCTATTTCCCGATACCGGTTTTTGCCGAACTGGAAGCCGGGACTGTAGTGGTGCAGCCCGGAGACCTGGGCTACTGGCCTAAGGGCAATGCCTTTTGCCTCTTTTTTGGGCCCACGCCTATCAGCCAGAAGGATGAGATACGCCCGGCCAGCGCCGTGACCGTTTTCGGCCGGATTCTGGGTGACGCCCGGATTTTCAAAAAAGTTAAGCCGGGGACCGAAATCAGCGTTACCCGTCTCGAAAAATCCACCCCTGCCTGACCTTTTTCAAACTCTCAACTTTCAGCCTTAAGATTTTAGCTTTAAACTTTTTTAATCCACCTCGTATCTGAGGATGGTGGTGCCGATGCTGTCGCGGGTGTCTATGGCAATGCGGGCGGTGACGGTGGTGCTTTTTCCCGTAGCTATGGAGGTCGCGGTGGAGGTCAGGTTGTAATTCCAGATGTTATTGTCCCAGGAGAAACCGATGGAATTGTCATGCGATAATAACCAGGCGATATCCCCGCTGGGAACCAAATCCAGAGGCTCGAAGCGAAACCTCTGGGTGGTCCGGCCCTCTGCCAAATAAGTGCTATAACTCATATTTGGCGGTAGCGGCCCCCACAGCAGGCTGGTCCCGCCGCAGGTATAAACAATTTGCGGCTCGTATGGTTGCAGTTCGCCGGATTGCAGCCTGTCGGCAGCTATCTGGTTTTCGAAATCGGCACAGGAACCCGGTACATAATCAAAGCCGTTGGGCAGCCAGACGCCTATATATTTTACATTCTTATTTGGGAAACCCGTGAAGTCCATCTGTAATGTATAAACACCGTTTTCGTCACCGGTACCCCCGGTATTAACTACAATCTCATTATGCGGGCCGAACGAAGGTTGGACGATACCGTCCAGCACCCAGGTATAGCCCAGATTGACCACCACGCTGTTGCCGTTGATGGTAAATGGCTCCAAACTATCGGCATATGCGGTATACTTCATGGATTCCAGGTTGGTCATGCCGTACCAGATGCCTTTCTGGATTCCGGCGTCGGCGGCATACAACTGGTCGATGTTCCGCTGATAGGTCCGGACGGATGACAGCCCCGTGCCCATGAAGTTCAACAGGGGGACAGCGGTCAGGCTTCCGAGTCCCAGTATTATGAGGACAATTATCAGAATCTGACCCTTCTGCTGGCGGTTAAATTTTTTAAACAGGTTCATCGGCACGCTCCTGGAATTCTTCTTTTGCATTGACGGTCCTGGCAAGTATTTAATAAGGGCTGTCCGTCCTGGGTTTAATCTGGTAGATATAGGTTTCACTGGTATTTCCGGTTACGGCCGTGATGTTCAGGGTAATCACATGGTCGGAATAAGAGCAAAAAGTCCTGGCCGGATTCACATCGATATTCCGGGCGACCACGGTCTGACTCTCAGTCACCCAGCTGCTGGCGGTGCTTAATTTAAATGATTTTGTCCGCAGGAGATTGCTGCCGGACAGGGAATATTCGATGCGGTGGTTTTCATCTATGCGTGTTGTTCCGTTGACATACCAGTCCTGCCAGTCCAGTTGTAAAGGAAATCCGGCGTTCTCGCCGGTCGTGACATACTGCGCTGTCAGCGCATCCCGGCTCACCCGGTAGCCGGCGCTCTCCAGTTGCTGGATGGTAGTCATATCCCTGGACGCCCGGTCATTCCCGGATACCATCTGGTTCAGGGTGACCACGGCCCCGAGACCCAGGATAGCGCTGATGGCTATCGCGATTATGATTTCAAGCAGGGTAAAACCCCGCTGACCGGAGCCTCTCAAATTCAGCCGTTTCTTCATCGGTTCGCCTTATATCCTTCAATGGAATACACAGTCTTGCCGTTGCGTACCACGTTAAGAGTGATTTTCTGCAGACCGGTTTCACTCCCGGTTGTATTTCCATCTTCGTCAATGTGGACCGCCATGGGTGTCGCAAAGCTGTAACCCGCATAATCGTCGGGGATATCAATAGCAGCGTAAGCCGGCGGATTGTCGGTCGAGTAAGGCTGGCTCTGGATGTATTCCATTTGGGAACGGGCCAGGCTTTCCGCTCTCGTCTGCTCGCTGCCGACTATGGTGGACTTCGCCGAAACGTTGATGCCGATTAAGAAAACGATGCCTACAATGCCCAGCAGCAGCATGGCCACCAGATTTTCAACTAATGAAAAGCCTTTTTCGTCAGACACAGCCGGCACCCCGGTAATTACTTCAATATTTTCCCTACTTAATTTACCATTATTGGCTGCCGGTAAAATCCCCTCTTAGTCCCCTTTGCCGTAGTACTTTGGGTGGTTCTCCAGTTTCTCCATTTGGCAAATCCATATTTACCGTCATTGCGAACGCCTTATCCACTCTTCGTCATTGCGAGCACGTACCATACCCGCGGTGACGGCTATGATAGCGGGAGACCCTTCAGGGTGCTCACCCGAAGCAATCTAAAACCGGGGAAAAGCCAGCCGGAGATGATATCATCAGATATTCTGGATGACCGGGATTTTAGATTGCCGCGGAGGAGAAAGGGCGCCTCGCAATGACGGAAGGGGGCGCC
>CAZIQW010000210.1:0-4831 GCA_964541585.1 uncultured Dehalococcoidales bacterium
GAGATAATGAGCGGTGACTGGAGTTCAGACGTGTGCTCTTCCGATCTGGCATCCTATATCCTGGGTTTTCGCTTTTGGCCTGCATTTGCCTCCATTGCCCTTGGGGTACTATTTGCCGGAGTTATCGTGACTATACTGACCCTGCTGGGCTGGATTGGCGCCGCCATTGCTGCAACCGGTATCATCCTGCTGCTGACCCTGGGTATATGGAAACTCTAGAATAGACTCTGTGGTCTCTTATTCGGGACGATTATCAGCTTCACACCTTTCCCAGTTATCCAACCATTTCTGCTTCTGGGCCAGACGAACGTTTTCATCGGTAGTCCGGTAACCGGCAAGAAATTTATTTTTAAAACTGGTGAAATTCCCTTTTGCAATGGAATCCCTGACCTGTTGCATAAAATTATGCATGAAAGCCAGGTTATGAATAGTTGCCAGGGTATAAGCCAGGAGCTCCTGCGCCCGGAAGAGATGATGGATATAAGCGGCGGAAAAATGACGGCAGGTATAACAACTGCAGGCGGGATCAACCGGTTCGATTACTTCCTTCCATCCGGCGTTACGGATATTGATTCTACCGCCGGCAGTAAAAAGCCCTCCGTTGCGGGCAACCCGGGTGGGCAAAACACTATCAAACATATCTATACCCCGGGCTATACCGTTGAGGATATCCTCCGGGGAGCCTACTCCCATTAAATATCTGGGCTTATGTGCAGGAAGAAGCGGCATGGTTATATCTATCATATTCCAGGTCATCTCCTTGGGTTCCCCCAGGCTCAGACCGCCGATGGCAAAGCCGGGAAAGTCGAGTGATGAAATAAAGCTTGCCGACTCCTGACGCCACTCAGGAACAAATCCCCCCTGTATGATACCAAAGAGGGCCTGATCGGGCCGTGTGCGGGCATTTAGACACCTTACAGCCCACTTGTGTGTCCTATCCATGGCCTCTTTTACTTTTTCCGGTTTATCTTGAAAAGAAGGGCAGACGTCCAGAGCCATGATTACATCCGCTCCAAGCATTTCCTGGTATTGAACAGCCAGCTCAGGAGTGATGAAATGCTGGCTGCCATCGATGTGCGACCGGAATTTGACCCCTTCATCATCAATTTGACACAGCCGGGAAAGGCTGAATATCTGGAAACCGCCGCTATCAGTGAGGATAGCCCGTTCCCAATCCATAAATCGATGCAGCCCGCCGGCCTTGCGGACAACTTCCATACCCGGCCGAAGATAAAGATGATACGTATTGGAAAGAATCATCCGGATGCCTGTTTCCCGGAGGTGTTCCGGAGTAACTGACTTTACCGTAGCCTGACTGCCCACCGGCATAAATACAGGAGTCGGCACAGCACCGTGAGGTGTGGTTAGCTCTCCCAGACGGCTAAGACCGTCCTCGCCGGATTTGATGACTCTGAACCAGTTTGCAGTAGAAATCGCTTTTTACCCAGCCTTTCATACTTTGATTGATACTGATATATACACTATTATAAAGGCTGAAGCTACAGATAACAAAGGCAGCAAGCCAGATAAACCATACCTCCGACACCATACGGAAATATCATGCAATATTTTGCCGCTGCATTATTTGAATATTCAGGCGGATATTTCAAATTCCCTATTCGCATAGGCATATAGACAAATGAAATGCACTTATTGTATATTGGGTATATACGGCAATCGATATCCGCATGCACATCGAAGCCTTTAATAAATTTACCGTCAGTGTTTTAATATATGGAGTCCGGTTATCAAACGGAATTATGAGGGTCTGATTAAATGATTGCAATTATTGATTATGGGGCTGGCAATCTCCGCAGCGTGATTAACGCCGTTAACCGCCTGGGTTACCGGGCTACCATTACCAGTCAATCCGAGGAAATATTACGTGCCGACGCGGTCTTCTTACCGGGAGTAGGCGCCGCAGGGGACACTATAGCCGGCCTGCTGAAATCAGGTCTAACCGGGACTATCCTGCGTCTGGTGGATCAAAACAGACCCTTATTCGGGATTTGTGTCGGACTCCAGGTATTATTCACCGGCACAGAGGAGGGGGGATGGCACGAGTGCCTGAATATTATTCCGGGCCGGGTGAAAAAAATGACCACCAGCCTTAAAATTCCCCATATCGGGTGGAACCAGGTCAAGCAGAAATTGCCTCACCCTATTTTTGAAGGAATACCGGATGAGACTGATTTTTATTTTGTCCACAGCTATCACGTAGAGCCGGAGGATAAAAGCGTGGTGGTCGCAGAAACCAGCTACGGGATATCTTTTTGCAGCGCGGTAGCCAGAGGCAATCTGATAGCCACCCAGTTTCATCCGGAAAAGAGCGGAGAGATGGGATTGAGAATTTATAATAACTTCATCAAGATGGCAGTACCGGGATGTTAACCAAAAGAATCATCCCCTGTCTGGACGTAAAAGAGGGGCGGGTAGTTAAAGGCACCAGTTTCGTGCAATTAAAAGACGCCGGTGACCCCGTGGAGCTGGCCGATTTCTATTACCATGAAGGTGCGGACGAACTCGTCTTCCTGGATATTACCGCCACGAATGAAAAGCGTGATACCATAGCAGCCATGGTAGAACATATTTCGGAAAAAGTGTTTATCCCGCTCACAGTAGGCGGCGGAATAAGGACTATTAACGATATCCGGCATCTACTTAAAGCCGGAGCGGACAAGGTCTCGTTTAACAGCGCCGCGGTATTGAGACCGGAAGTGATTTGCGAGGGTGCCGATAAATTCGGCAGCCAGTGCATTGTAACTGCCATAGACGCGCGGCGCGTTCCCGGCAGCGTCCCCCTCCGCTGGGAAGTCATTATTTCCAGCGGACAGCAGCCCACCGGGCTGGATGCTGTGGAATGGGCAGAGAAGGCGGTAAGGCTCGGCTCAGGCGAAATATTGCTTACCAGCATGGATGCTGACGGGCATACGACCGGATATGACATCGAACTGACCAGGACAATTTCCCAAACGATCACCGTGCCGGTTATTGCCAGCGGCGGCGCCGGTAGTCCGGAAGATTTATATCAGGCTTTATCCGCAGGTAAGGCGGATGCCGTACTTGCAGCCAGTATCTTTCATTATGGTACATATTCTATCGGAGAGACAAAAAAATACCTGGCGGAGAAAGGCATTCCAGTAAGATTATGAAATCACGACCGGTTGATTGTCTTTGAAGAGGTTTTGACATTGTTCAGCGGACTGATTATAGCTCAAGAAAAAGAAAGCGCCAGAAATATCCAGTCCCGGTTATCCGAGATTGGCTTTGTTTGCTCCCTGGCTACTTACAAGGACAAGCTCTCCGAGAAAATCATCCGGGAGCTGCCGGACCTGGTGGTTCTGGAGACAAACGGACAGGCCCCGGCTATACTCCGGGAATTAATCCAGGGAATCAGAGTCAGGCATAAGGCAGCCATTCTGGCAATTGTGAGCGACAAGATTTTCAGCCGGCCTGATGATTATTTTGATGTTGATGATTTTATTGTGCAGCCTTACGACACACGGGAATTGACCTTCAGAGTAAGCCGCCTAATGCAAAAAAAAGCCCGCACGGCCGAAATAATCCGCAGCGGGGCGCTGGTCATGGACCTGGCCAATTGTGAAGTAAGGGTAGCCGGGAAAGTAATCGAGCTCACCTTTAAGGAATATGAACTTCTCAAATTCCTGGTAAAAGAGAGGGGCCGGGTATTTACCCGGGAAACTCTCCTTGATAAGGTCTGGGGTTATGATTATTTCGGGGGAGACAGGACCGTGGATGTCCATGTGAGACGACTGAGAAGTAAAATAGAGTCCGCTGACCATACCTTCATTGAAACTGTCAGGAATATCGGGTACCGGTTTAAGAAGGATGGATGATGTTTAACAGGTCACGTGTATCAGAGCAGCAACCTTTTCTCCGTCTTCGACATAATGGTTATATTTCCTGACCACCTCGGGAGAAGGCAGCAACACCAGGTTCAATTTCGGCTCCATCAGATAGAATTCGGCATCACGGGCCAGTCTGGCCATTCCGTGCACCCCGGTGCCAATGAGAATGACATCGGGCTGTACCCTGACCAGAGCTTCCACTTCACTGCGGGTAATGGAATGACTGCCCAGCCTCCCCTTCCCCGAATTACGCTCCTTCACAATTCCATCCGGCAAAATAATGATATCGGACGAGTATTGCTTTTCATCAACCACAATAAATCCAAAATTAAAGCTGTCTATCTTAGCCATAGCCCTTCCCCCAGTAAACAAATTCGAAGCCCCAAATCCGGACTATTAGATAATGTCTGAATTCAAAGGTCAAAGGATTGTTACGTCTTGAATTCCGATATTTGTATTTCGAGTTCCCCCCTATTACATTTAAAGTCGCGTCTTATCAGATTTATATTATATAACAGATTTTTCCAGGTGACGCAAATCAGCTATGATTACACCCCGAAACACCAATGGTATCCTGCCCGGACAAAAATGTCAACAGCGATTAAACGGAAAAACCCTTTCTATATGTAACGCAAAAAATAAATGCCTGATTAATTCAGCTCCACCCTGAGATGCTTCGGCCTCGCCGGTCGAGGCCTCCAGCATGACCGACTGGCAAATATTTCATGCGTCTTATATAAATGTAACATAGACTTAACTTTCAGGAAACATTCCGGAAACATTCCGCCTCTAAAATTAAATCATTGAAACCGAACTGGAGGTAAACGGAATATGTCTATTGATGCTGGAAATACTGCCTGGATGTTGATTTCTACGGCCCTGGTCATGCTGATGACTCCGGGGCTGGCTTTCTTCTATAGATCGGAAGAGCACACGTCTGAACTCCAGTCACCGCTCATTAT
>CAZIQW010000211.1:0-4830 GCA_964541585.1 uncultured Dehalococcoidales bacterium
AGACATCCAGAGACGAATAAAAAAAGCACCTCCCAAGCAACAGGAAGCGCTATTTTATGGCAGACTAATGACATTCCTTCTCCTTTCCAGTTTGGGAAACAACGCCGTTTCCAGCGCTGCCGTCGATCTACATCCAGTAGATACCGGCTGTTTACCATAGGGCTCTCTTTAGGTAAAACAGCTCCAGAGAACTTAAACCAATACTATCATTAATGAAAGTATAATGTCAAGTTATTTGTACCGGGTTCAGACGTTATTTCGGACAAGGTTATGTTCTGAGGCCATTTAAGCTTGAAGCCAGATTTCAGCTTAAAAGTATTGACATTTTACCGAATGCAGCTTCGCCGCTTGTCTCGATTCGTGTCCGAAAATTAGTTAAGATTGTTGAAATTGTTAATATAACGGTGTTACAATAGGCTTACATTACTCGGTAATCATTATATATAGGGAGGCTGGTATCCTTGAAAAAAATCCTGATTATAACGGTCGTTATTGCCATACTGGGTTTAATGGTTTTTGCGTCGGGCTGTAACTCAACAAAAATCAGCGATATTCTCGCTGACCCGGATAATTATGCGAACAAAGAGGTCAGTGTCAGCGGCACGGTGACTGAAAAATACTGGGTTGATATCCTGGGCATTTCTGCCGGAGCTTACCAGGTTGACGATGGTTCAGGCAAAATCTGGGTAATTACCGCTCAAGAACCGCCGGAGGAAGGCAAAAAAGCCTCAGCGAAGGGATTTGTCGAGACAGCCGGTAAAATAGGAAACCGGACCTTCGGTACGGTAATTGTTGATAAGGCTGAATAATATTATTATTCAGTTTTATAAAAAAATAAAGCCGTGCGGCACCGCAAACGCGGCGGGATAACAATTCACTTTAAGAATGCAGGCATTACCGTCTTTGATAGCGGATAAGTCAGTGTTTGGACTCCTTCTGAAACGGAATATTTGCGCTCAACCCTAAGCAATGGTGGTAACGATTCTCTCACGGCTCAAAAATCTGCTCAGTAAAACAGCTGCGCCAAGTAATAACAGAGAACCTCCGAACAGGATAGCCACATGCTGCCAGGAAACGACGAGCCCACGGGCTACGGCAAACCCGGAACCATATAAAGCCCCGAATGCCGGCACGAAGAGGAAAAAGTTAAGGAGCCTGTTTTCGCGCATGCCCAGCAAGATTTGCCCGAAACCTACCAGACCGACAAAAGCAGCGATAAAGGTGGGAACGGCTACCAGTACATGAACAATAATGGCGGGCTCTGGCAGCAATACGGTTCGCGTCTGTGTTCCTGTGATGATAATCAATAATAATGTGGCAAATATAGACACCATCCAGGAGGGGACAACACCCGCCACAGCCTTGCCAATCCATATCTGCCGGAGACTTACCGGTGCGCACATCAGCGTTTCTATCACTCCGTCCCGCTTCTCTAGCAGGAAAATTTGCCCCGTGGAAACATATGCCATGAAAATGGCAATGGATAGCGACAGGTAGAAAGCAGCGCCATCAAGCGAGGTAACGTCCTCAGCCTTGCTTACGTTCAGTGAATACATAAGACTGAAGAATATAGCAAAAGCCAATCCCATAATAATTGTTGTTTTATTTCTGAGTATCTCTTTAATTTCCTTCTTAGCTACAATCAGCATCTTGCCCATTATTCCTCTCCTGTCGAGTTATCTCCAGATAAATGTCCTCCAGAGACTGCGTTACGGTTGTTATCTCTTCCACTTTTATTCCGCTGTTGATTAGTGAAGTCAGCAATTCAGATGGCTTGCTCCCCCCTGCTATCGTCGCCGTGATGGTCGCCGGTTCTCTCTGCCCCAGATACGAAGCGTAATCAAGAGTATTGATCAAGCCGCGAGCCCTGTCAGAGTTGCTGCCGTCAGACAGGGTTATCTGAACAGTGGTTGCATCCGATTTCTGTGTCAGGTTCTCCAGCGTATCACAAACCTTAATACGGCCTCTCTGGATAATGGCCACTTTTGAGCATATTCTCTGTACTTCGTCGAGGTCATGAGAGTTAAGAAAGATGGTCATGTTTTTTTCGCGGGACAACTGAAGGAGCAGGTCTCTAACAATCTTCTGCGCTTCCGGGTCAAGCCCTGCCGATGGCTCATCCAGAAAAAGGACTTCCGGCTCATGAATGATGGCTCTCGCCAGCGCGAGCTTTCGTTTCATACCCCTGGAAAACTCACCGACTTTGTCATTCTCACGATCTGAAAGCCCGATAAACTCAAGCAGGTTCTCTATTTTGCTCTGCCGTTCTTTGATAGCATACAGCTGTGCGTAATAGTCCAGGTTTTCCGATGCGGAGAGTCGCTCGTAGAGGCCATCGCGCTCCAGTAGAACACCGACTCTCCCTCTGGCCATGGTATCTTCGGCAAGGTCTCTGCCCTGGACCAGCGCTCTTCCGGATGTAGGACGAAGCAGCCCCAGAATAACCCTCATTGTAGTCGTTTTACCTGCGCCGTTGGGCCCCAGATAGCCGAAGATATCGCCCCGGGCAACAACGAAACTGATATCCTTCAATATCTGCCGCTTGTCCAGCTGTTTGTGAATACCTTCAAGCGTTATCGATTCATTCATAACATCTTCCCCGACTCTTTATTGTCTTCATTGATAAAAACATCTTCTATTCTCACTCCGAACAGGTTGGCAATTTTGAAAGCCAGCTGGAGTGAAGGGTCATACTGTCCTTTCTCTATGGAAATTACCGTCTGCCGTGTGACCTGGAGCTTCAGAGCAAGCGCTTCCTGAGTCAGGTCGTACATCGCGCGGTAGACTTTGAGTTTGTTCTTCATAGCTTTATATTCCTAGTGCTTCCTCTCATGGTACAGGTGGGCAACTTGGTATAAGACCATCAGAGCGCAGGCAGAATAGGCCAGAATAGTCCCGGCTTCCCTGTAATCCGGTAAAAAGCTGCTGCTGAGCACTATCAGAACCACGGCAACTACTACTAACAGTGGTGCAAAAATTGCCAGCGCCAGTCTGGCAGCTTTTTCACTTATTTGGTGACTTCTCTCATCCTCCAATACGTCTTTTACCCGTTTCTTGAGGAGGTAGAGTATAATCATGCCTGCGCCGATCCCCATAAGTGGAATGATAACACTGGCTTCGACCGCTACAGACCACCCCACCAGTATCGCCACTATCATTGTTACCAGCATTCTGTATTTTTGAAAAACATTCTTTTCCATATACGCCCCTGCATTTATTACTACCAGATATTGTAAGCAATACTTTTCTATTTGTCAAGTATCCTATACATTTGAAGAGGAAAAGGGTATTTTCAGCTTCTTAAGGTTCGAAGAGAAAAGCTCCAACGATTATTGATGCAAGTCGAAATAGAAGCTTTGAAATACCCTGGCGAGTAGTCTGCTGCCGTTTTGATTGGAGGGATAACCCGCCGATAAATGAAATCACGATGACTGAAGAGCTTCGGCGAAAATGATCGGTCGCCAGGTGCTTTTTGATATTCTGGATGGCGAGAGCACGGAAATGTGTCTTCGGCATCCCCGGAAACACGGAAGTCCTTTTAATGGATGCAGAAGAATCCCATCTGCTTACTTTTCCTCAGGTTTCGGCCATCCTGAGCCAGTAGCATTTACTTGTTTGCAGCAGTTGCAATATTTGCAGGTCATTTGATCATTATGGACAATCCAGTGGTGGGCTCCGCTTGGACTTTGCTTACACTTCCAGCGGTCTGATTCTATATATTCCTTGTTCCCCGACGGTTTCATTGAACTTTGTTTCACACCCTCCCCTTTCCAAGACACTCTATTCTGTTAAATATTCCGAATTCTCCATGCATCCTGAGAAGCAGCTTACACGACTACATTGTGCAAAATCCCGGCAGCTTCTTCTTTTTGACCGGTTACCGGCTTAAATATTCAATAAATGCCATCAACGGAAATGATCCTCGACTGATAACCAGTCATTTTTCCCCTTAACTCACCATAATTGCTTCAATATTATCTCGATACAGTATATTTTCAAATTATATTGTATCATTAAAGAGTACCGAAATAATATATCAGGAGTAAACGGAAATAATTAGAGTAATAGTTATCGATGATCATCCCATGTTTCGCGAAGGTCTAAGCCGTCTGTTAAGTGAAGAGGCTGACATTGAGGTAATCGCTACACTGGGTGATGGGCTTCAAGCACTGGAGTCAGCCCGGATTTTCAAACCGGATGTAGTTGTCATGGATATCTCTATGCCCGGCCTCAATGGAATTGAAGCTGCCAAACAAATTCGAGACTGCTCTCCTGACACCGCCATACTCATGGTAAGCGCTTATAACTATCCTTCTTATGTGATGGCTTCCTTAAAAGCCGGGGCGGTGGGATACTTAATGAAGAACGCTTCTCTTTACAAAATTACTAATGCCATTCGTATGATCCATTCAGGCGACAGCGTGTTTGACCTCAAAGTTACCGGTAAGATATTATCCCGTCTGGCAGCTGGCAAGGTTGAAATGGACCAGAACCATGAGTTGCATACCCGGGAACTGCAAGTGCTCAATCTGGCAGCTCACGGGAAAGGTAATAAGGAAATTGGCAACCTGCTTAGTATCAGCGAACGTACGGTTCAAACTCACCTGGTTAATATTTTCCGTAAATTACAGGTTAATTCCCGCACGGAAGCGATTATTAGAGCCCTTAAGGAAGGCTGGTTGGTTCTGGACGAGCTGATAGTAAAAGATGGAAGCAAAGCAGACGCTGAATAAGAGTGGAGAGTCTCCTCAAACTGCAATCTTCCCGGGAAATCTGATATCAAATTTCAACTTCGCAAATACTTGACTATCATGATATAATAAATATGCT
>CAZIQW010000212.1:0-4780 GCA_964541585.1 uncultured Dehalococcoidales bacterium
GAAGGTGGGTTTCTGGAAAACCGCTCTGGCTTCTATCAGGTTATTTTTGTAGAGGTAGCTGATTAGAGGTGCCATACCATGATAGCGCAAACCGCCGGCATGGACCGGAGGCGGCATAAAACTGTGTCCCAGAGTAAACATCTTGGCAATTGGGGCCATTCCGGCGACATCCCCATAGTCAAATTCGTAAAGGCCTTTGGTTAGCGTAGGGCAGGCCATTGGCTCAACGGCAATGCAACGCAGGTTCTTACTATTACCGGACAATTTATCCTTGAGGAAAGGAACCACGAAGCCTCCGAAGTTGGAACCGCCGCCCACACAACCGATAAGGATGTCGGGATAAAATCCGGCCATCTCCATTTGTTTCATTGCTTCTTGCCCGACAATTGTCTGGTGGAGAATCACGTGATTCAAAACGCTGCCCAGCGAATAGTGGGTATTGTCATGAGTAACGGCGTCTTCCACTGCCTCGCTGATGGCCAGCCCAAGACTCCCGTTGCTCTGCGGGTCTTTAGCCAGGGCATCCCTTCCGCTCTGGGTATCCGTGCTGGGGCTGGCAACGCATGTTGCGCCCCAGGTCTCCATCATAATGCGCCGGTAAGGTTTCTGGTTAAAGCTGACTTTGACCATGTAAACCTTGCATTCAATGCCGAACATAGCGCAGCTATAAGCCAGAGCACTTCCCCACTGTCCGGCACCGGTTTCCGTGGCTATCCTGGTAACGCCTTCTTTCTTGTTATAGTAAGCCTGGGCGATAGCGGTATTGGGCTTATGGCTTCCGGCAGCGCTGGTGCCTTCGTATTTGTAGAAGATTTTTGCAGGAGTATCCAGGGCTTTCTCCAGCTGGTAGGCCCGGTTCAGAGGAGATGGCCTCCAGATACGATAAATTGATTGAAGCTCTTCCGGAATCTCGATATAACGTTCCGGGCTAAATTCCTGCATGATTAATTCCATGGGAAAGAGGCGTGAAATCTCTTCAATTTCTGCCGGTTTGCCGCTTCTCGGGCTCAGTAACGGAGGTAACGGTCCGGGTAAGTCCGGCAAGATGTTATACCATCTGGTTGGCATTTCTTTTTGGTCGAGAAAAAATACAGTTCTATCCACTTTATTACAACTCCTAATTTTTATTATTTTGACATCTTATATTAACAACTTCGGATACCGGTTACTCAAAAACGATTGCTTAAAAACTGGTATTTGGCCCCTGGGGCCAATTCTTTAACATCGAAAACATATTAAACCTCCTGAAAATAAAAAAACTCTCAACCCCCTGAGGGGCGAGAGAAAAATCTTCGCGGTGCCACCCTGCTTTGGTCAGTGTTAAAAAATGATATTCCACCGACTATCTTAATCAGATACGTCCTGTAACTACAGGAGATATCCTGGGCTCATTAACGGTGCCCGCTCCGGCAAAACCTATTTTTACCATTCTTCAGTTTGCGGCTCCCAAGTCCATTCTATTTCTGCGCCTGTCCCGGCTCACACCTTACCCGGTTCTCTGAACTTCGCTGGAAACTTACTAGTCTTGTTCAAAGCCTTTTCATTATTCAGTTATGGCAAGATTATAAGGTAGCGAAAACAATTTGTCAATAGGGCTCATCTCACTATGACAAAAATAAAAATCAGGATATTTATTTTGTTATCGGTTTAAGATAAGAAGGGATAGTATCCGTAGTTGTCTTGGCCATTTCTGCAAGGATGTCTTTCTTTAATACGATTACTCGATGTCGCCCGAGCCTGATGGCTCCTTTTTCCTCCATTATTTTAAGCGACCGGTTGACCACCTCCCGGCAGGTGCCGATCATGCTGGCTATGTCCTGTTGCGTCAGCCATAATCCCACGGTGGATTCTTCCCCTGCATACTTCCCCAGAAGCAATTTTGCCAGTCTTCCGATTACCTGAGTCGAGGAAAGCTCTTCCACCAGGTTGGAGTCTCGACGTATCCGGAATGCCAGGGCTTTTAAAATGTTCATATATATATCCGTGTGTTCCTGCAGTATTATCCTCAGAGAATCCTTACGGATCCCGTAGAGGAGTACAGGCGTCATTGCCAGCATACTGGCCTGGTTGGCCCCTCCGTCAAAAGTGGAAACATCATTCAATGATTCGCCCGGGGGTGCAATATGCAGTATCTGTTCTTTGCCGTTAGCCGATGTTTTATAAACCTTTACCAGTCCGGACATAAGAAAATACAGATAGTCCGACCATTCGCCCTCAAATAAAAAAATCTCCCCTTTGCTTACCGATTTCTCAATCATATATTTTTTTATCGATTCCAGTTCGGTAATATCCAGGTCGTTAAAATAATTAATAGTTTTCAGTAAATCTATTTCTATAGACATAATCTTACATTAACAGTATACATTATATGTATGTAAAATTCACCTTTTATTATTAAATATTAGAGTGTTCTAATGAATGATGAAGACGGTCAGATGCGATTGAAGATTACAAAAAGTGGGCTTCTGAGCTTGCATAATAATCATAGTTGTGGGTATAATTGTCTTAATGTTGTCTTTGGAGGGACATGTGGAAATCAATGTGTCCCAGCAATTAAAAGCACCTATAGGTAACGTACGGGAATATGAGATAAGCGACCCGATAGATATTCTGGAAATCGGGGTTGTCTCAAAAGTAGAGGGTACAGTAAAACTGACTCGTACAAACCGTGGTATTCTGGCTCAGGGTACTTTACAGACCAGAATTCCTGTTGAATGCAGCCGTTGTCTGAAAGTATTTGATTATCCGTTAAGTGTTGATATAGAAGAGGAGTATTTTCCGGTAATTGATGTAAATAGCGGTACTCCGCTGGAAATACCGGAAGAACCTGGTGGCTTTACAATTGATGAACACCATATACTTGATTTAAAAGAAGCAATCCGCCAAAATATCTTACTGGCAATTCCGATGAAGCCGCTGTGCCGGGAAGATTGTGCGGGGTTGTGTCAGTCATGCGGTAAGGATCTAAATCAGGGTCAATGTGATTGTAACAAGGCAGAAATAGACCCGCGGTGGTCGAAATTGGCCAAATTATCAACAGCGGGTAAAAAATCTAAAAGAAAAAAGGAAACAGAGTAAAAATGGCACCCTTACCAAAAAGAAAATATGCTAAATCACGTCAGAGAGAAAGACGCGGACATATGATGATTCCTGCACCTTCTACGGATATTTGTCCTCAGTGCCACAGCATTAAGCTTTCACATCGTGTATGCCTTACCTGCGGTCAATATAACGGCAGAGAGGTCATCAAAGTAGAAGCTCCTAAGAAAAAAAACCCTTAGGAATGAAACATTCTAATGACTGATTCAAATCGGACAGCTTATGTTTTTCCCGGACAGGGTTCCCAGAAAGTCGGGATGGGCTGTGACCTGTATGATAATTTCGAATCTGCCAGAGCAGTCTTTTTTGAAGCAGATAAGACGCTGGGGTTTCCTATTTCAAAGCTATGTTTTGAAGGGCCTGAAGAAGAACTCCGGCAAACCATTAACGCACAACCTGCTCTGGTTACCGTGAGCTATGCCTGTTACCGTGCAGCGATTTCAGTGGCTGGTGACGGGAAAATTCTGGCTCCTTCATTTTTAGCCGGGCACAGTTTGGGGGAATATACTGCCTTAGCCGTGGCAGGGGTGCTGGATTTTTCTACCGCCGTTTACCTTGCACGTGAAAGAGGCCGCCTGATGTATGAAGCAGGACAGAAACATCCTGGCTCTATGGCGGCTGTTCTGGGAATGGAGGAATCTGCTGTTTCAGCGTTATGCGATGAGACGGGTACCTGTCTGGCTAACGTAAATTGTCCGGGACAGATTGTAATCAGCGGCCCCGAAGAGAATATAGAGAAAGCAGTTGCCCTGGCTACCTCCAGAGGTGCCATCAGAGCCCTGTCGCTTCAAGTAAGCGGAGCTTTCCATTCGCCGTTAATGCAGCCGGCTGTAGATAGCCTTTCCGGCATTATCTCCCGGCTTACATTCAATAATCCTTCCGTTCCTGTTGTTGCCAATACTACGGCTTTGCCTCTGACTCAAGCTGACGATATTAAAGATGAACTGATTAATCAACTTTGTCACAGTGTTCAGTGGCAGCGTTCGATAGAATATATGGTTCACAGCGGCGTTGATACTTTTGTTGAGATAGGGGCTGGCAAAGTTTTAGCCGGGCTGATAAAGCGGATAAACAGGAACGTAAAGATTTTAAATATCGGCGAATTGAGCGAACTGGATAACATTGTTGAAAAATAAAGCCTGATATATTTTTTGTTCTGTTTTTATAAATGGAGAAATATATGAATTTGACCGGCAGAGTCGCACTGGTTACGGGGAGTGGACGAGGGATCGGGAAAGCTATAGCTCAGAAATTGTCTGAGCTTGGAGCTACAGTAGTAATCAACGATGTTTCGGATAATGCTGAAGTTGCAGCTGAAGAAATAATAGCTGCAGGCAAACAGAGTTTATTTGTTAAAGCCAACGTCAGCTCTCAGACTGAGGTCAATAATATGATAAGCAAGATAACCGGTACTTTCGGCAAAATAGATATACTGGTGAATAATGCCGGGATAACCAGGGACCAGTTGACCATGTTAATGACTGATGAGGAGTGGGATGCTGTCCTGGAGGTGAATCTCAAAGGTGTTTTCGTCTGTACTCGAGCAGTTTTAAAACCGATGATGAAACAACGCTGGGGGCGGATTATCAATATCAGCAGTATTGTCGGGATTACAGGTAATTCGGGGCAGGTAAATTATAGTGCAGCCAAGGCTGGCATAATCGGCTTAACCCGGTCCGTC
>CAZIQW010000213.1:0-4770 GCA_964541585.1 uncultured Dehalococcoidales bacterium
GTTTTGATTTGCTGTGTCTCTCTTATCTCATTACCGACATTTTCTTGACAGTAACCATCGCACGTCCAAACTGGTCAATAAAGCCTAAAAATGTTAATCTAGGAAATAAACAATGATTTTTCGGGGTAAATCTTTTTATCCTGAAAACTATCCGGCTGATAGTAGGAGGAAGTGGTTATCTATGGTTACGATAAATGAAATGCTGGTAAATAACGCCCGGAGGTATCCTGATGATATCGCTCTGGTAGAACTCAAGCCCAGCATCAATTACCGCCGCGCTATAACCTGGAAGGAATTCGATGACAATGCCAGCAGAATTGCCAATTACCTGATGGCAAAGGGCATTAAAAGAGATGATAAAGTCATCCACTGGATGAGAAATTCCATTAACTGGCTGATAGCCTATTTCGGCATTATCAAAACCGGCGCCTGGGCAGTACCTCTGAATTACCGTTTTAACGCCCATGATTTCAAGTTCTGCACCGACATCGCAGAAGCTAAAGCCATAATTTTTGAGGATGAGTTTACCCGGTTCGTTGAGGAAGTTAAACCGCCTACTATTAAGGACTATATCTATTCCGGTCCGAATCTGCCTGAAGGCATGGTGCATTACGATGGCGTTCTGAAGGAATCCAGCGCCCAGCCGGTAGATGTCAAATTGACTCCGGAAGATGAATGCGGTCTTTATTTTACCTCCGGCACCACCGGTTCACCCAAGCCGGTACTCCTAACTCACAAAAACATGACTTTCGCCGCCAAAACCGAACAGGCACATCACCACCAGACACGGAAAGACAATTTTATAATTCTTCCTCCTCTGTATCATACGGGAGCCAAAATGCACTGGTTCGGCAGTCTGATTTCCGGTAGCAGGGGTACTATTCTCACCGAGTTCAGCCCGCAAAATGTCCTGGATGCGGTCAGCAATGAGAAGGGGACTATCGTCTGGCTGCTGGTACCCTGGGTTCATGATATCCTGGTCGCCCTGGAAAAGGGTGAATTAAAGCTATCGGACTTTAATCTGAAAACCTGGCGCTTAATGCATATCGGCGCGCAGCCTGTTCCTCCGCAGCTGGTTATTCACTGGAGAGATTATTTCCCTGACATGCAGTATGACAATAACTATGGTCTCAGCGAATCTACCGGCCCCGGCGCCGTACACCTGGGACTGGAGAATGATTTTAAAGCCGGAGCCATCGGAAAAGCAGGAAACGGCTGGGAGCTCAAAATTGTCCATATTGATGATAACCGCAACATACCGCCCTGGATGGTCGGTGAATTGTGCGTCAAAGGCGATGGTATCATGAAAGAATACTATAAAAACCCGGAGATGACAGCCAAAACAATTCAAAACGGCTGGCTTCATACCGGCGACATGGCGCGCATCGATAATGAGGGCTACGTTTTCCTGGTAGACCGGAAGAAAGACGTTATTATCAGCGGAGGCGAGAATATTTACCCTATCGAAGTAGAGGATGCCATTCATGAGCATCCTAAAGTCTATGATGTGGCAGTTATCGGAATATCAGACCCACGGTTGGGAGAGATAGTAGGCGCGGTAATCGACCCTAAGCCGGGAGAGCAGATAACCGAGGACGAGATAAAAATCTTTGTGGAAAAAGCATTACCGCGCTACAAGCGGCCGCGGAAATATATCTTTGATAAAGTTCCGCGTAACGCCACCGGCAAGATTGAGAAAACCAGGTTGAGATTAAAATACAGCGGCAATGTGATGGGAAGATAAGATTACCACGGCGTGGTTTTCTCCTTTAAGGCTGCAATAAGGCTGTCCAGGGTGATAGCAGCCATGGTAAGAGTCTGGGTGGTGCCTCTGGCGCTCAAACGGATGGCCAGTTTGGCAATCACCTCATTGCTGGGAGCATCCAGGATACTGACAAAATCATATTGTCCCAGCAAGGCATACTGGCAGAGGACTTTAACACCCAGATACTCGACTTCCTTATTCAGTTCCTTGAGTACTTCCGGGTCTTCCTGGAGGCTTTTCCTTCCCGCATCAGTGAGTGTTGTTAGCATCAGGTAAACAGACATGGTACCCTCCTGTATTTACTATTAACTAAAAGCCTGTATGGTTAGCATTATATCATAGAATAAATAGCTCTGTGGTTTGTCTTAAATGTTATTTTAACATGGTTCCAATATTCTATATTCTATATGTTATAATGAGGCGGTTAAAGCTTAAATAAAAATCAAGGAAATTAGAATGTCGAGTCCGGATACAAAACCGCAAAATGACGGAAACCTGGCTGCCCTCAAAGCCAGGATGGAGAAAGAGCCGATTGCCTCTTTCCTTAAGATTAATGTTTTAGAGCTATCTCCGGGTTATGCCCGGGTGTCCATGAAAATGCTTCCCGAGTATCTGAATTTTAACGGTGTGGTTTTTGGGGCTATTATCATGGCCATCGCCGATCATGCATTTTCACTGGCTATCAATTCTTTAAATATGCCCAGTCTGGCTACCCAGTTTAATATCAATCTCCTCGCCGGTGCAGCAGTTGGTGACGAGCTCACTGCCGAGGGCAGGGTTTTAAGAAACGGAAGAAGAGTCGGCATCTCCGAGATGACTGTGACCAACCAGAACGGCAAGCTCATCGCTAAAGCTACAGGTACTACTATCCCCACAGCATCCGCTTAAAAGGTTCCCGGCTTCTTCCTTCTGATAATCAAAAAAATAAGCAGAATAAATGCCAGTACGGCCGTAACAGCATTCAGTGCACCGATGACTGTTTCAGACACAGAAAGATATGTAAAAGTCAGTACCAGCGCCCCCACTGTATAGACCGCCAGGAAAAAGGGTGAAAAACTAAGGCGCCTTTTATATACAGACCGGTAAATCTGCTCTATCCACGCTATTATTATCAGGGAAAGTCCTATGACGTATAGCTCCAAGATTCACCTCCCCAATATTTAATTCCTTAATTAGAAGATATCAAAATAAATTTCGAAATACGAACTTTCAACTTTTATCTTTTAACCTTCAACTAAATATTAAATTTTATGTTTGAACATCCGGGAGTAAATGCTATAATCCCTTTGTAGCCAATGAAAGAGGATTTTGAAATAATCGAGCATACGGCGGATATCGGCATAAAGGCTTGCGGTATTGACTTGCCCAGAGCCTTTGCCAATGCCGCGAGGGGAATGTTCTTTCTTATAACCAATATGGAAAAAGTGAATGAAGCGCTGTACCGGGATGTGGATATCAGTGCCCCGGATATAGAAATCCTGCTTGTAGAGTGGTTAAATGAGTTGATATTCCTGTTCGATTCAGAACAATTATTATTTAAGCGGTTTCATATCAATACGTTAACAGATACCGGACTTAAAGCCAGATGCTACGGAGAAAAAGTAGATAAATCCAGGCATGAGTTAAAAACAGGGATAAAATCCGCGACATATCATATGCTGAAAGTAGAGAAGAAAAATGATAACGATTACCGGGTCCAGGTATTGTTTGATGTTTAGGAGGGAAATCAAAAATTAAAAATCAAAGGTCAAAATTTAAAGTGATAAAGCTGGAAGTTATAAGCTTCAAGCTTCAGGCTTCTAGCCTCCAGCTACTTGAATACTTTTAACTTGTAATTTTGCCTTTTGGATTTTGAGTTTTGCATTAATTATGGCTGCATCCTGGAAAGATATAGTCCACAAAATTGACGATAACCGCTGGCAAATCCGGCAGAATTACCGGGAGGGTATGCGGGTGCCTGGCCTGGTTTACGCGAGTGAAAATATGCTGGATAAGATATGGGAAGACAAAGCATTCCAGCAGGTTATCAACGTCAGTTTTCTGCCCGGTATTGTCGGACATTCGCTGGCGATGCCGGATATCCACTGGGGTTACGGATTCCCTATCGGCGGAGTAGCCGCCACACGGACCAGAGACGGAGTAGTTTCACCGGGCGGGGTGGGCTTTGATATCAATTGCGGAGTACGGCTTCTGCGTACCAACCTGAGCCTGGAAGAAATAAAACCCCGGGTAGAAAAACTGGTCTCCGCTATGTATTCCAACATCCCTTCCGGACTGGGTTCTGAAGGTAAATTAAGAATCAGCGAAAAAGAACTGGATAAAGCCCTGCTCAAGGGCGCAGCCTGGGCAGTGGAAAGAGGTTACGGAGAAGCCGGCGACCTGGTCTGTACCGAGGAATCCGGCTGTCTCAGGAACGCCCGACCTGATAAGGTGAGCCCAAAGGCGAAGAAGCGCGGATTACCCCAGCTGGGGACCCTGGGTTCCGGAAACCATTTTCTGGAAATACAGGCTGTTGATTCAATATACGACCCTGAAATTGCACAGGCGATGGGTATACTGGAGATAGGCCAGATATTAATCCTGATACATACCGGCTCCCGCGGACTGGGACACCAGGTCTGTGATGATTATATCCGGGTTATGGGCAGCGCCACACAACGTTACGGCATCAGCCTGCCGGACCGTCAGCTATCCTGCGCACCGGTGCAATCTCCGGAAGGCCAGGACTATCTGGCAGCTATGGCCTGTGCTGCCAATTATGCCTGGATAAACCGTCAATGCATCGCTCACTGGGTACGCGAGTCTTTCATCCAGGTGCTGGGGAAAAGCCCTCGCGAACTCGGGTTGGAACAGGTTTACGATGTCGCTCACAACATCGCCAAGATTGAAAAATATAGCCGGGAAGGGAAGATTGAAGAACTTTGTGTGCACCGCAAAGGAGCTACCCGCTCTTTCCCCAGATCGGAAGAGCACACGTCTGAACTCCAGTCACGAGATTCCATCTC
>CAZIQW010000214.1:0-4755 GCA_964541585.1 uncultured Dehalococcoidales bacterium
TTTGGCTTCGAGGTGAGCGTCCGGTATGGAAACCGGTTCTTCCCCGGGTTCAACCGTGAAGTAGGCAGTAATGGCCTTATCTTCATCCATGACAATGCTGGTCTGGATGGCAGCAGGATTGGCTACATCTCCGGTCCAGTGGCTGAAGTTCCAGCCATCGGCGGGGACAGCGGTCAACTGGACCGTGGTTCCTGCCTGATAGGTTGCCTGGTCCGGGGATTTGGTCACCGTACCCTGGCCTTGTGTTGTTATGGTGAGGGAATAGGATTCCGGCTGGGCGGGTTCAACGACAATGGAGATGGTTTCGCAGACAGGGTCTGATTTACCGTCGGTCACGCAGAAGGTAACGCCATCAGAGGTACCTGCACTATTCGGCATCCAGAAAAAAGTACGGGTGTGCGCGTTGAAAGAAGCTCCGTCGGGGAGATAGGCGGCAGAGAATGTCAACGAGTCGTTGTCCGGGTCCGTCGCGGAAATGGTGAATTGGATGAGTTCTCTGACGATACCGGTTCTATCGCCGATCGGATTGAGAACAGGCGGTTGGTTAGCAGGCTGGGAAGGTTCGAGGGTAAATGTATACTCGGTATCCCCTTCAATGGGGACATCCTGGTAATGAGACGATAGAGTATGGACAGCGCCGTCGGCAGGATCGGTCCACCGGATGCTTACCTGGCGGCTGCCGGCGGGGACCACTTCCCACCAACTGTTTTTCGTCTCTCCCGCTGGGACGCTAAAGGAACGGGTAAACTCCGCATCGATATCCGATTTGAAATAGACCTCCTGCGGGTTGGCGGTTGTGTTGGTCACGCTCAAGTGGTACTGCCCGCGTGTACCGGTACCGGGATAGATCCACCGGATTCCTTCGATGTCTTCCGGGGCGAGAGTGCGTTGTACATGCCCCATTACTTTAAGCGAGCTGTCAACTCCATACAAATCACCAAGCCCTAACCAGTGTCCTAGTTCATGTGTGGCCGTTGCTTGTATGTCATGTGTAGTGCTGCCATCTGTGGACCAATTGCAATTATCATTAAAAATTATCTGGCACGTAGTTATCTCGCCAACCCCGTTACCAGTGATGACTGCGCGCGCGCCAAGATTACCTGGCTCTTCCCGCCAAAATATTTCATACTGGCTACTTTGATTTGTTCCTCCGTATTCGAAATAAAAGTTCGCTCCGGTAACGCTATTCCAAACCTGCGCAGCATTTAAGATTGCCTGAACGACATCTTGACAATCATTTGTTATATCATGAATGACGAACCTGACTCCCGCAGGATTCTCGCCCGGCCACTTTTGTTTCAAATAAGAAAATGTAGTAGTAAAATGGAAATCATTGCTCCAGCCTCCCGAACCGAAGATGCGAACGCCGGTGGAAGTATTGATAAGACTATCGCACCCACTGGCGCCGGAAGGGACTTCACATTCTACTTGCGTATCGCTCCATGAAATGACCGGTGCATCCACGTATCGGATGCCATCATAAGTGGAATCTCTCCAAAATTCCACTTTTCCGGCGTTTTGAAAAACACCAAAGTTGATACCACTAATTGTCACTGGGGTATTGGTGCCTGCCGAGGCTGTACTCGGGGTGATGGAAGTGATTTGCGGGGGAGGAGCGCTTGCCACGAACTTGGTGAGCACAATATCGTCGATTACCAGTCCGGCTTTCTCATCGAACAAAGAATTGCTCGTGAAATTGAACGATATCCAGATTTGAGGTTGGCCGCATATGTTCAACAGTGTGGGGACTGTTTTGAGGTCCAGCGACCGGGGTCCCGCGCCGGCAAAATTTTGGACATAGTCCCCATAAAAGTTGGCGCCGTCTATGGAAACAGCATATTCAAGATGAGCATTGCGCCCGATATCCCCAGCGCAATAGAAACTAAGGGATGCATCCACGGCATCGGACAGGTCAAAGGGACCACAGGTTATTCTCGTATTCATATTCACGGGATAATTCCCTGGATGTACCACTCCGGCAGTTCCGCTCTCAGCGCAATATATGGCGTAATTCCCATCGTAAGGGTCGTAACGGTAAAATGGGTTATAGTCTGTTTTGCCCCAGTAGGCATCCGTTGCTCCCGGTGCATTAGTGATAATCCACTGACCTGGGAAATCCCCTTCAAAATCTTCTGAAAACAATGTTAACCAACCTGTAGTCGTTGTATCAGCAAAGGCTTTGTCCGAAAAGGACAAAATATTTAAAAACAATGATGTAATTAACAATATCACGAGTGGGCTTAAGCCAATACCTAAAGGGAGCTTCATGGTATACCTCCCAGTAACCCATTGCTCCCCAATTGTTGTATTTATGCTACATGAATAATATCGGTGATTTTGACTATATAAGAGATGATATCCTACTTAAAGATACTTAAGTAGGATATCATCTCTTAACTGCTAATACTGATGTTATTCAGAGACTTAAGATGACGTCGTAAAGTAAAACTCACTTCCGTATCCAATACCATCACCGTACGCTTTAGCCCTAAAATAGTAGGCGGTATTAGGGGCGAGGTTAGAGACATTTATGCTATACGTGCCAGTTGTAGACCTCTCCAGGAAGCTGGAATCGTTAGGATAATTCCCGCTCATAGTTCCCCATTCGAATTCAACTCCAACAAGGAAACCTGCTCCTGAAGACCCAAGGTTGGTGAGATTTCCATTTAAGATGGCACTGGTGCTAGTAATGGAAGTGGCGCTTGAAGTGCTTACCGAGGGAGCGGTAAAGGATGGGTTACGGACTTTCCAGACACCATAATCCAAGCAATAATAATAATCAGGATTATCGCCATCCATTAGCTTGTCAGTTCCAATTTCATAACTCCAAATACCACCGTAACCATTGTTTATTACCCATTCGGTTTTATCCATCACCATATACTGGCCATTCCAGTAATAGAACTGAATACCGTATTCTGGAGAATCATAATAGCCACTATTCTGCCACGGTGGAGATTCGAGGTCTTCAATGATCTCATTATAAGCTGCCCAGCCGGTGGTCCCCGCACCATATGTCCCGAATACAGGGTAAGACATGTCAAGTTTACTCTTGGGGAAACCGGCATTGTGCCATGTGCTCATCGTGCTAATGACTGTATCCATTGCTCCGCCTGAAGGAATCTGGTCATAGTCGTAACACTGGACAGAAACCCAGTCTATCTCATTTTCTGCGGAAAATGGAACATTGATCGTGCTTAGCTTCCCGACGGGAGTTATTATTTTATGCTCCCAAGTCTGGTCGAAATTTGTTCGCAATTCTGTAAGGAATGTATCATAAAGTACTGTTTGCTCGTCGTGGCCCTCCCAGTCTATTGCAATTCCGGCCAGACCGTACGAACTTATTACGTCATGAATGCTGGATATGAGGTCTGATCTGTCATATAGCAACACTTGGTGAAGGTCTTCACTTCCGTGCAGACATATTATGGGCAAGACATCATTCCCCGTACACGCATCCACGAAATCCTCAACTTGTGACCAAGTACCCGGACTTTGCATTACCAAGGTTCCATTTGATGAGTCCGTTACTACCACATTCTGAAATACCATATGAGTATAGTCACGTTCCCAAGGAATATCATCCAAATAGTAGTCTATATGCCACATGGTCAACCAAGGGACACTGCGGATAGCGGAACCTCCGCCGGCTGTCACGAAACTCAAATCTGGAGTACCATACGTTGGATCGCCATCCCCATCCGCTTTGGCTTTAAAGTAGTAGGTTGTGACAGGGTCGAGGTTCGTTACATCGATATAGAATGTACCTGTGGACGTTTTTTGAATGGAGCTTGTTTCGGTGTAGTTTCCGCCTTCGGGCTTAATAAGGAAAGATACTACCACCTGCGAAGCAGAACCAAGGCTCGCCAGGTTGCCGTTTAGCCTGGCAGATGTTTCCCCTACACCGGAAGCAGCATTTGTGACAACCACGGGTTGCACAATTGTTGGTGTAAAATTCAGTTCCTCTCCATATACGGGGTCTCCATCACCATCTGCTTTAGCCTTAAAATAGTAAGTTACCCCGGTAGTCAATCCGCTAATAGAGGTACTAAAAGTTCCGGTACCATTTTTTTGGACAACGGTAGTCTCGGTATAACTGCCGCCAGCGGGTTTACAAAGAAAGGATACGTCTACTTGAGATGCTGTTCCTAGGCTGGTTAAATTTCCATTCAGGGTTGCAGCAGTGCTTCCTATACCGGTGGCCGCATTCGTAGTTACAGAAGGAGGCGTACTGGCAGTATAAGAAATATGCAATTCGGGAGGTGTGCTTGCGTCGTAAGTTTGTCCACCAAGTTGGTTATTATTACAGGAACCATCATCGTCAATTATGATAAGAATGGTATTGGTAGCTCCATTATCAGATATAAGTTCCTGAATGACTGAAGAAAAGTCTGGACTATAGTGATAACACCAATCACTGTAACCGGAATCCCAATCGGCTCCAGTAGAAGTACGAGCGCGGCTCATTAGATCGCAATAGCTTGTCGGCGCACATGGAGAAGCAGCATTGTCAGCGAAAATTTTTAAATGAGTGTAATTGTCAAACTGTCCCTCGACGAGTCTCAAAGACGCTGAGGCTATTTGCGCATTAGCTGGTAACCCCACACACGTAAACCTGAAGAAGGCTGTCTTGATACGAGCTGTATTGACCTGCGGCGAACCAGCCGGAAGAGTTGTCAAAGCCCCCTGAATAAGCCCATCCATCATCAGCGCTGGCTGCTACATATTTGATGATATCAGTGGAAGCCGCAGCTT
>CAZIQW010000215.1:0-4732 GCA_964541585.1 uncultured Dehalococcoidales bacterium
CCCCCTATCCTACACTCTTTCCCTACACGACGCTCTTCCGATCTTATTGGCCATGAGCCAGTTCATCGATGAAAAATCCAGACAAGTGGGGATAAAAACCATGGCTAAAACTGCTGATGAACTTTACCGGGAGAGGGTTAAACGAATAGAGGATGCAATCCAGCTCAAAACACCCGATAGGGTACCAATCCTGTTAGACTTCGGCTATTTAACAGCCCGCTATTCTAATATGACCTATGAAGAAGCAGTATACAACCCAACAAAATGGATTAATGCCAATCGTAAAATTATCACCGAATTTAAGCCTGACATATTCCACGGGCTTCCTTTTGATTATGGCCCCGTTTACGAAGCCATTGATACCAGGGTGATGAGATGGCCCGGGCATGGATTATCCAAGAACCAGAGCCATCAATACATAGAGGGCGAATACATGCTGGCGGATGAGTACGACGCTTTCCTGGCGAATCCGACGGATTATATTCTAAGAACATATTTGCCACGCACCTGCGGCCTCCTGGGCTCATTCAACAGGTTACCCGATATAGTAGATTTTGTAAGTATTGTGAGGGGAAGGATGGCTCCATTTTTTGACAGCCCGGAATTTGTCGCTTCATGCGAGGCGATTTTCAATGCTTCGCGAGCGGCAACCAAGTGGAATCATGAATGGAGCACATTTATTAGCGAGGTTGAAGCCAGGGGATTCCCGGCAATCACACTCAGCGGGGCATGCGGAGCCCCGTTTGATTTCATTTCGGATTATCTCAGGGGGATGAAAGGGGCGATGCTGGACATGTACCGCCAGCCGGATAAACTTCTGGCTGCCATGGAGAAAATATTACCGGTCATGATAAATAGAGCCAAAGCTCTTACTATGAAGGGCGGGTGCAAGCTGGTATTTATGGCTCCGCATCGCGGGGCCGGAGGCTTCATGAACTCGAAACAATTTGAGAAGTTCTACTGGCCTGGCCTGAAAGCCGTTATTCTGGCGGTAATCGAAGCCGGTTATACGCCCTATATATTCTGGGAGGGAGACTATTATTCCCGTCTGGAACATCTGCTGGAGCTGCCTGAAAGAAAAATTATCAACCGGATGGACAGGACAGATATGTTCCAAGCAAAAGGAATACTGGGCGGCCATCAATGTCTTGCCGGGGGAATGCTGCCTTCAATATTGCAGTCCGGAAGTGTTCAAGAAGTTAAAGAACAGTGCAGGAAGCTTATCGATGTTGTGGGAAAAGACGGCGGTTATATCATGAGCCACAGCGTTGTGCTGGATGAAGCCAGACTGGAAAACGTCAGAGCGATGGTTGAATTCACAAAAGAATACGGCACATATCATTAGTCCTGATTAGATGTCCATATAAAATACGGACAAAAAGGAAAAAGTGAATAACTTTAAAAAATTACTTGAACCGTCTTATATCGGAAAAATAAAGACCAAGAACCGGATAATTAAAGTCGGGGCCGGTACTTCATTTGTAGAAAAGGGTGGTTATATCGGGGAGGCCATCAAGGACTTCTATGCCGCTCTTGCCAGAGGCGGAACAGGGTTAATCATTGTGGAATCCTGTGGAGTTGATTTCCCCTCCGGCGTGCACCACATTCCGGTTCAATTACATTTAGAAGATGACAAGTATATTCAGGGTTACAGTGAACTATCTGCAGCAATCCATGAATATCAATGTCCGGCACTTCTGCAATTAATGCATTCCGGTCCATGGCACCCTGCCCAAAAAACGGGCATCGTGCCGGTAGCGTCTTCTGCTTTATCCCCTGCTGAAATGGAGGAACTAGGGGTAGAA
Organism: uncultured Dehalococcoidales bacterium; assembly: GCA_964541585.1. Taxonomy (GTDB): domain Bacteria; phylum Chloroflexota; class Dehalococcoidia; order Dehalococcoidales; family UBA3254; genus CAZIQW01. Next base: position 1,806 of record CAZIQW010000215.1, read on the forward strand.
AATCTGAGAAGCTTAACTACTATCGAGATTGAAGAAATGGTGGATAAATTCGCTCTGGCAGCAGTAAGAGCTCAAAAAGCCGGATTCGATGGAGTAGAGGTGAACGCCAATTCCACCCATTTAATCAATACCTTTTTGTCCCCCATATGGAATAAACGTGAGGATATCTATGGATATGCTGATTTAGAAAGCCGGTCAAGGTTCCTGGTAGAAATAATTAAAGAGATAAGAAAACGAGCGGGGCCTGATTTTGCAATAAGTGTTCTGCTAACCGGAGCGGAATACGGTCTGGGGAAAGGGATTTCCATTGATGAAGCGGCGGAATTTTCGAAAATATCACAGGACGCGGGGGCCGATGCTGTCCAGGTCAGAGCGTTTGGTTATAAACAGACCAGCTTCCTACATCCCGGACCGGAAAGGATGCTGTATCCGAAATCTCCCGGGAATTTACCCAGAGAGCTCGACTGGAGCCACCATGGAGCGGGGGCCTTTGTCCCGCTAGCGGGGAAGGTCAAGAGAAGAGTGACTATTCCCGTAATCACGGTAGGCCGTTTGGACCCAATTTTAGGGGAAAAAGTACTGGAGAATGGTCAAGCTGATTTTATCGGTCTGAATCGAAGATTACTGGCAGACCCTGACTTACCCAACAAGATAGCCGAAGGAAGATCGGAGGATATTGCTCCCTGCACAGCCTGCTATTATTGCTGGAATGAACGGGTAAATGAGAGAAATATCAAATGCAGGATTAATCCAGCTTTAGGCAAGGAAAGAGAATATGCGATAAAACCTGCTAAAGGAAAGAAAAGGGTGCTTGTAGTGGGAGGAGGCCCAGCCGGAATGGAGGCCGCCAGAGTAGCAGCCTTAAGAGGGCATCAGGTGTATCTGTATGAAAAAGAACCCAAATTGGGAGGACTACTTCCCATAGCTGGCTTGATTAAGGGGTTTGAAATAGAGGACATGATGTCAATAGTAGATTATCTCAGCCGGCAAATCACCAAACTTGGAGTGAGCATCAGGCTGGGAACTGAAGTAAATCCACTGGTAATTGAAAAGCTCAAACCGGAAACGGTTGTGCTTGCTACCGGTGGTATTGCTACGTTACCGGATATACCAGGGATTAACCATAGAATGGTTATCCGGAATTCCAGACTGCACCACCAACTGAGAGCTTACCTGAGAGTCTTTAGCCCTGGAATGTTGAGAAAATTAACACAAATCTGGATGCCGATGGGAAAAAAGTGCGTTATTGTTGGCGGCGGTATACACGGGTGCCAGTTAGCAGAGTTTTTGGTAACCCGAAAGAGGAAAGTGACCATTGTTGAGGAAACTGATGCAATAGGAGAAGGGTTGATACCATCAGATAGCAAAAAATACCTTATAAGCTGGCTGAAAGAATCGGGAGTCGTTATTTTTTCGGGGGTAAAGTGCAGTGAGATTACCGAAAGAGGACTGCATATAGCTACTAAAGATGGGGAAGAGAAAATCCTAAGAGCAGATAATATTATTCCCGCTTTGCCATTACAACCAAATCATCAATTATTTGAAAAAATCAAAAACCAAGTCCCTGAGGTCTTCGAGGCCGGTGATTGCCGGAAACCTCAGCTATCGGCCGAGGCTATTGCTGATGGTGCATATGCTGGCCGCCGGATATAGAAGTTATGCCGTTGCGGAATTCTGAGGGTAATTCCAGAAACTGTATTTGCATACTCACAAAGATACCTATCAAGGCACTAAAAGGGTTTCTTGTTGAGTACCGGAAGGCTCTGTCAACCGGGTGTATTCATTAAAGATTAAAGGGGGTTACATAGATGGCGATTCGCGGTGTTTACACCAAACAAGAAGAAGAAATGCTGGCTGAGTGGAGAGAAAGAGCGGATAAGCTGATAGGGTGGGTTGGAGATACACCCACAAATGAAAAAGCCTATCCGGTATTTCATCCTGTGGCCACGAAAGATTTAATTTTTCACATGGCCTGTGCCGCGGATTATAAAAATCCGCTGTGGCGGGATGAAAATTATGCAAGAAAAACACGGTGGGGTGGGATTATCGCCCCGCCGGTATTCCAGCATTGCATTTCCCATCGAGCAGGGCTGTGGTGCCCATTAAAAGTGCCTCCGGAACTCGGAATCTGTGACCTGGCCTTTCGAGGCGATTATTGGGATTTCTTGCAACCGATATATGTTAATGATTCTTTTAGAGTCTGGGTCGGCCGTCCGGCTATTGAAGATACGACAAGGGCCGAGGAAACAGCACCACGAAGATTTAGAATCACGCAAACTATAAGTTATATAAATCAGAGAAATGAAGTCACCGGAATTTGTTATGAGCACCGGGATGCAACAATATTACCTCCGGTGGACAATAGTAGCGGTAATGAAATGAAGTTCACTGAAGAATATGTGTATACCGACGAAGATATAGCCGCTATAGACCGGATAGCTGATTCCGAGGAAATTCGCGGAGCCAAAACCCGGTATTGGGAAGATGTGGTGGTGGGTGAAGAACTCAAGCCGGTGGTAAAGGGACCGGTCACAGTCTGGGACCAGGTGGTGGAAGCCCAGGGTTATGGCGTAGCAATTCTCCCCATGAGTGAAGTACGCCGGCAAACACCCAGAGCGGTTGTGATAGACCCGCTCACCCGGATTCCCCATAAATCCATAGAATTCCATCTTTCAGAGAAAGTGGCAAGAATCCTGGGCAGCTATTCCACTACGATTAATTATCCGACGATTGAGCATTTGCTGGCCCACCTGGTGACTAACTGGATGGGAGATGATGGTTTCTTGAGACGGTTGAATTGCGTGAAACTGGCCAATTCTCCTCAGATCGGAAGAGCGTCGTGGAGGGAAAGAGTGTAGGATAGGGTGTATAGGTGGGTGGGGGGGGGGGGGGGGTGGTGGGGGGGGGGGGGGGGGGGGGGGGGGGGG
>CAZIQW010000216.1:0-3736 GCA_964541585.1 uncultured Dehalococcoidales bacterium
TAGTGCCCCTGCCCCAGGAAATCCGCGAAGAATTCCGCAAGAGAGGCGCCCTGCTTTGGGACTGCCTGGACAATCCGGCCGACCGCTCCATCACTGTTCCGGGGGACGCCTTTACCATTCCGGCTCTGCTGCTGGAAATGGCCAAACACCCGGACTACGATTTTATCTGTGCCAGCATAGCGGCCGAGGACCATCCCTATAACCGGGAAAGCTTCGGACACTTTATCGCCAGCAATGTCGAAGGGTATATCAAACTATACCGGGAAAGTCCCAAGCCGTTCTTTGCCATTTTTGCAGACAGACCGCTGTCCTCCGGGGACATGGACCACTGGTTCTGGCGGGAGGTGGCCAGCCTGAGAACCCAGCTCCTGGAAGCCAATGTGCCCTTCTTCCCCAGTGTCGATAAATCAGCTGAGGTGGTGAATGAGATAATCCGGTATTATGACTGGCGGGACAACCAGTCACAGCTCACATCATAAAGCCGGTCATCAGTCCGGTTCCCGGCGGTGGGTAGCCGCCACCCAGGTACGGGCTTTGCGGATAAAATCATTGACCTCGTCATCGGTCCAGAAGTCTTCTTTTTTACAGCGTCCGTAATGTATCATCCGGGCCTTGTCTCGCATCAGCTTTTCACGGGGCCGGAGAGCGGGATAGCCCAACACCATCATATCCAGCACTTCCATATAGTCCGGGATGCCCAGCAGGTCTTTTATCATGCAGTGGGCCAGGGGCGACTGCACTGCCGACAGCCAGCGGGCGGCCAGACCCAGCGAAGCGGCTGCCAGATGCATGTATAATAAAGCACCGGAAAGACCGGCCTGGAAAGTATACCTCATCCTTTGCCGAGTATGCTGGACCACCAGCGGTAGTCCGGGCAGGGTACGGGTATCACCGATTACCAGGATGTATACCGGAGCCCGGGTGTAATCATTCCGGCTGCTTGAGACATACATGTCTTTGATAGCGGCATCGTAGATGGGACTGCGCGTCTGCTCCATTATCATGGAAGCATCATAGTCTGCCTCGGCATATTTCACAATTTCCGCTTTCAGTTCCGGTTCTTTGACGACCACGAACTCCCAGGGCTGCATATTCATCCCGGAAGGAGCCCAACGGGCTACCTCCAGTATTTTTTCGATATACTCATCGGGTACGGGGTCGGGTTTAAAGCGGTGGATGCTTCTCCTCCTTTTTACCAGCTCCAGCAGGCTTTCATATTCCATAATCATCTCCTTTTCGAGTTATCAGTTATCAGTTTTCAATGCCTTCATTGCATTGACCTGACCCGGACTAAGGTCCGGGATGATATTGCCCCCCTTCATCCCGGCTGGGAATAACCGATTGCCTCGTTTGATTGTAACAGATTATTCCAGACCAGATAAAGAAACAAAACAAGCTCCGATTCTGTTTCAGATTTCCGGCAAATTGCAGCAGATTTGATTTATTAATTATGAGTCATTTATACGATAGTGCTATAATAGTCAGGGGTATGAATGTTGAGGTTGAGGGGCACAAAAAATGATAGGGGGGTACTTAATGGACGAATTAAAAGTCTTCACCGGTAATGCTAATCCTGCCCTGGCGCAGGCTATTGTAGATTATCTGGAAATCCCATTAGGAAAGTGTGAAGTCTTTCAGTTTTCCAATGAGAATACGTTTGTCCGTATACTGGAAAACGTACGGGAACGGGATATATTCGTAGTGCAACCTATCTGCTCTCCTGTCAATAGTAATCTGGTAGAACTGTTGATTATGCTGGACGCCTTTAAAAGAGCATCTGCTTACCGTATTACGGCGGTAGTACCCTATTACGGTTACGGACGCACCGATAAAAAAGACCAGCCGAGAGTGCCGATTACCGCACGTCTGGTAGCAGATTTGCTCACCACAGCAGGCGCAAACCGGATATTGACGGTAGACCTCCATGCCCCGCAGATACAGGGCTTTTTTAATATCCCGGTGGACGAACTGTCGGCATTGAATGTGATAGCCAGCTACTTTACTGAAAAGGGACTTAACGGCGACCTGGTGGTAGTGGCTACGGATATCGGAATCTCCAAGAAAGCCCGGGACCTGGCCGAAAAAATGAATGTCCCGCTGGCGATTATGGAGAAGCGGAGAATCGGCAATGCCGACCGTACTGAAACCCTGAATATCATCGGTGATGTCGAGAATAAAATGGTGCTTACCCTGGATGATGAAATAGACACCGCAGGTTCCCTGGTCAACGTGGTTAACACGCTTATCGACCGGGGTGTAAAGGGCGTCTATTCCTGCTGCACGCACCCGGTCCTTTCCGGTCCGGCAATCCAGAGATTATCCGCCAGTCCGGTGAAAGAAATAGTGGTGACGGACACCATTCCGCTGGGGACGAACAAAAATATAGATAAAATAAAGGTATTATCTATCGCACCCATCCTGGGTGAAGCCATCCACCGTATTCATACCGGGATGTCGGTCGGAGCCATGTTTGAGTAGGGGGAGAAGGATAAATTCAAAATACGAAATTCGAAATACGAAACAAATTCGAAGCACTAAATTCAAATTCGAAATCTTCCGATTATGCGGTTTCGGTCATTGGGATTTGTAATTTAGGATTTATTTAGAATTTATTATTTCGAATTTTTGATTTGTATTGGAGATGTGTGGATGTTTAAAAGATTATTCGGGGGTCTGATGGACTCCAATGAAAAAGAAATAGATAAGATAAAACCGCTGGTAGCTAAAATCAATGATCTGGAACCGGCTTTTGAAAAGCTGAGCGATGACGAGCTAAAAGCGAAAACCGGCGAGTTCAAAGCATACATTGTTGAGGCAACTGAAGCATCGCGGCAAGAACTGGGAAAAGCCCGTCAGGAACTGGAAGAGAAGCGCAAATGCGATATAGAAGCCATCAATTCCCTTCAGCAGGAGGAGCTTTCGCGGGAATGCCGCAACCTGGAATCCCAGATTAAAAAAAGGGAGGAAGAGCTGATTGTCGCCGAGAAAAAGGTGCTGGATGAGCTGCTGCCAGAAGCTTTTGCCGCCGTCAGGGAAGCTGCCAAGCGTACAATTCGTCAACGGCATTTCGACGTTCAGCTCATCGGCGGCATCGTGCTGCACCAGGGCAAGATCGCGGAGATGAAGACCGGTGAAGGCAAGACTCTGGTAGCCACCTGCCCGCTGTACTTGAACTCTTTAACCGGCCGGGGAGCCCACCTGATTACAGTTAACGATTACCTGGCCAGGCGCGACCCTTACTGGATGGGCCCGGTTTATCACGCCCTGGGAGTCAGCGTGGCCTCGATTTATCCCATGCAGACCATGACTGAGCACACCCCCGCCCGGCTTTTTGACCCCGAGCACGATTCCGGGGACAAGACCTGGAAACACTTCCGGGCTATCAGCCGCCGGGAAGCTTATGCCGCAGATATAACTTACGGCACCAGCTCCGAGTTCGGTTTTGATTACCTGCGGGACAACATGGTGGTAGACCTTAACCAGTGTGTTCAGCGTCAGCTGTGCTATGCCATTGTGGACGAAGTGGACAACCTACTTATCGATGAAGCCCGGACGCCCTTGATTATCAGCGGTATGGCGGAAGAAGCCGGGGAGAACTACCAGAAATTTGCCCGCATAGTTGCCCGACTGACTCCTGAAGACTATGAGGTGGAGGAAAAGGAACGGGCAGTTCATCTAAATGAGAACGGAATCTCCAAACTGGAAGGAATACTGGGCAGAGAAGGCCTGCTGAAAT
>CAZIQW010000216.1:3746-4694 GCA_964541585.1 uncultured Dehalococcoidales bacterium
TGCTGAAATCACCCAACCTTTATGACCCGGAGAACTATAGCCTGACCCGGTACCTGGACAGTGCTTTGAAAGCCAAAGTTATTTTCAAACGGGACAAAGACTATGTGGTATCCGAGGATGGTGAAATCGTCATCGTGGATGAATTTACCGGACGTTTGATGCTGGGGCGGCGTTACTCCGAAGGTCTGCACCAGGCCATTGAAGCCAAGGAAGGCGTCAAAGTCCAGCGTGAGAGCCTGACCTATGCCACCATCACCATCCAGAACTACTTCCGCATGTACGGCAAGCTGGCCGGCATGACCGGAACCGCCCTCACCGAAGCTGAAGAGTTCAGCAAAATATATAAACTGGACGTAGTGGTCATCCCCACCAACCGGCCCATGCTGCGGGAAGACTACCCGGACCGGATTTACCGGGACGAGGATGCCAAATTCAATGCGGTAGCCCGCGAAATTGAGGAGGTCTATAAAGGGGGACAGCCGACACTGGTAGGTACAGTTTCGATTGAAAAGTCCGAGCGCCTCGGAGACCTGTTAAAAAGGAAAGGGATTGCCTCCCGAATTCTGAACGCCAGTCCTGCCCGTCTCAAGGAAGAAGCGGAAATTATAGCAGATGCGGGGAAGCCGGGGGCGGTAACTATCGCCACCAATATGGCCGGCCGGGGCGTGGACATCGTTTTAGGCGGCCGGGAACCCAAACCGGAAGATTTTGAAAACCGGGAGGCTTGGGAGAAAGCCCACCGGGAATGGGAAGAAGGGCACAACCAGGTGCTGGAAGCAGGAGGGCTGCATGTTATCGGTACCGAGCGCCACGAGGCGCGCCGTATTGACAACCAGCTCCGCGGAAGGTCCGGACGGCAGGGAGACCCGGGCAGCACCCGCTTTTATGTAGCTCTTGACGATGATATCGTCAAACGTTTTGGCGGCGACCGGGTCAAGAGCATCATGT
>CAZIQW010000217.1:0-4683 GCA_964541585.1 uncultured Dehalococcoidales bacterium
AGAAACCAGGGTAGAAAACTTGAATTTGCAGAGCTTACAGGGAGACAAAGCGATAGTATCTTTGCTGAGGGATATGGGCGCTTCCATAGAGTCCGGTTATGATTACGTCCGAGTGAAAAAGAATAAGTTAAAGGCTGTAAAAGCGAATTTGACCGATTGTATCGACCTGTTGCCGACAGTCGCAGTTCTGGCGGCTCTGGCTCAGGGCACCAGTGAATTTTTTGGTTTTCAGCGGGCTAAGCTGAAGGAGTCCGACAGGATATCCGCTGTTAAAGAAGGTCTGGAAAGAGTTGGGATTAAGGTCATTGAAGAGCCGGATAGATTAATTATAACCGGCGGAAAGCCCCGGGAGGCAGTAATAGATTCAAAGAACGACCACCGTATTGCTATGGCATTCAGTTTGCTGGGAATTGCCGCCGGTGGGATAACTATAGAGGGAGCCGAGTGTGTGTCCAAGACCTATCCTGAATACTGGGATATGCTGCGGAGCCTGGGAGTGGAAATACATGAGCAATAGCTTCGGAAACCTGTTTCGGATTACCGGTTTTGGGGAGAGTCACGGCCGGTGTGCAGGCATCGTCGTTGACGGATGCCCGGCCGGTTTGCCTTTAACCGCAGAAGAAATCCAGGTTGAGGTAGATAGGCGGAAACCTTTGGCCGGTACGGGACAAACGCCGCGAATGGAAGAAGACAAGGTGGAGGTTCTGTCAGGAATTTTTCAGGGCTATACTACGGGAGCTCCCGTGGCGATGCTGGTGTGGAATAAAGATATTGATTCCGGTGAATATGAAAAATCAAGATATTTACTGCGTCCCGGCCACGCCGATTATACCGCCTTTATGAAGTATGGCGGGTTCAATGATTATCGAGGCGGGGGTAGGTTTTCCGGCAGGGTAACGGTCGGTCTCGTTATGGCCGGAGCGATAGCCGGTAAATTACTGAGATTGATAGATGTTGAGGTCCTGGCCCATGTGGTTCAAATCGGACCGATTAAAGCCGGTGTCAGCAGTCTTGAGGAAATCCGGCGAAATGTTTATACCAACCCTTTGCGCTGCGCTGATAAAATGTCACAACAGGCCATGCTTGAGTTTATCGAGCAGGCAAGAAAAGAGGGGGATAGCGTGGGTGGCCTGGTTGAGGGACTGGCTTTGAATGTACCGGTGGGGCTGGGGGAACCGTATTTTGACAGCCTTGAGGGTGAACTGGCGAAAGCCATATTCGCCATACCGGCGGTAAAAGGGGTTGAATTCGGCGCCGGTTTTTCGGTGGCCGGGAAAAGGGGGTCTGAGGTTAACGATCCCTTTATTATCCGGGATAACCGGGTAATGACTGAAACCAACAATGCCGGCGGCATATTAAGCGGCATCAGCAGCGGTATGCCCCTGGTGATGAAGGTCGCGGTTAAACCCACGCCGTCTATTTCACAGAAACAGGGGACGGTGGATATCAAGGAAATGAAGAAGGCTGAAATAGAAGTAAAAGGCAGACATGATGTTTGCATCGCTCCCAGGGCGGTAAAGGTGATAGAGTCAATGATAGAGGTTACGCTCTGTGATTTAGCCCTGAGGGCAGGACTGATTTCGAGGGTAATAAAATGAGTCTGGATAATTTAAGGGAAAAAATAGACGAACTGGACAGCCGGCTTATTAAACTGATTGCGGAACGGATTGCAATTACCAGGGACATCGGGAAAGAAAAAGAGGAAGCTGGCATACCGATTGAGGATAAGGCCCGCGAGCAAATGGTACTGGAAAGAGTCAGGAATTTGGCCCGTGATGAAAACCTGAATCCGGAGGACATCGCCGGTATTTACCGTCAGGTATTTACCATCAGCAAAGAGGTGCAGGGAGTTACGGTAGCCTTCCAGGGGGAAGTCGGCGCCTACAGCGAGGAAGCAGCCTATCAACACTTCGGGACGGGAGCCAGACTCAAGCCCTGTGAAAGCCTGGAAGAAACGTTTCAGGTGGTAGAGCGGGGAGAAGTCCAATACGGTCTGGTCCCGGTAGAGAATTCACTGGAGGGCAGTATCCCGCGCACTTATGATTTGCTTCTTGACTCCAGCCTCAAGGTGTGTGGAGAGACCCAATTAAGGATAGTCCACTGTTTAATCGGTCTTCCCGAGGCGCAGATTGATTCCATCAAAGAGGTCTATTCTCACCCGCAGGCACTGGGGCAGTGCAAGACTTTTTTGAGGCAGATGGGCTGGAAGCTCATCCCTACTTATGATACGGCAGGCAGCGTTAAACTTATTAAACAGAATGGAATGACGGATAAGGCAGCAATTGCCAGCGCCCGGGCGGCCGAGATTTACGGCATGAAGATACTGGTGCGCAGCATTGAGGATAATACCAATAATTATACCCGGTTCTTTGTTCTTTCCCGCCGGGAGGCAGCGCCCTCGGGTAATGACAAAACCTCCATTGTCTTTTCCGTTAAGCACAAGCCGGGTGCGCTTTATGATGCTTTGAAAGAACTGGCGGCACGGAAGGTCAATATGACCCGGATAGAGTCTCGGCCCACTCGCCAGAAACCCTGGGAGTATAATTTCTACGTGGATTTTGAAGGGCACTATCAGGATACTGACTTCAAAGAAGCCCTGCAGAGCCTGGAAAACGCTGCCGTATTTGTTAAAGTCCTGGGGTCATATCCCAGGTACGGTTGAGGGAAAATTAAATTACTCTATTCGGATAGGGGGTTTCCTCTGAAAATCGCAATCATTGGCGGCTCGGGCAAGATGGGAAAATGGTTTGCCAGGCTGCTGATACAAGAAGGATTTGAGGTTATTATTACCGGCAGAGACCAGTCCAGGCTTGCCGCCGTAAAAAATGAACTGGGCGTCCGTACGGCAGCCGGTAATATCGAAGCTGTCAGGGATGCCGATATCATTCTGCTTTCCGTGGATATCGATAACTTTGAAACAGTGGTGAAGGAAATCGGTCCTCATGTGCGGGAAGGGCAGATAGCCGTGGATGTTACCTCAATCAAGGAATTTCCGGTACAGGTGATGCAACAGTACCTCAGGGGTGTCACTGTCCTGGGAACGCATCCGTTATTTGGGCCGGGAGCCCGGGACCTGGCTAACCAGAACTTTGTCTTAACCCCGGCAGATGAAGCGGGAGCGGCGCTGTCACAGAAAGCCAAAGATTACCTGGAAGCCGGGGGGGCCAGAGTGACCTTAATGACCCCGCAAGAGCATGATGAAATGATGGCCGTAGTGCTGGGTCTGGCCCATTTTATCTCCATAGTTGCAGCGGATACCCTGGCCGGTATCGATAAGCTGGCTCAGATGAAAGCCATTGGCGGAAGCACCTACCGCGTTTTGACTACGCTGGTGGAAAGTGTCATTTCTGAAGACCCGGAGTTATATGCCACCCTCCAGATGCGTTTGCCCCGCATGGCCGAACTGGAGAAACAATTCCTTGTGAATGTCGAAGGTTGGGCGGAATTGGTCAGGAACAACGACAGTCGGGGTTTTGTGGCAAAAATGACCGATTTGAAAAAGAAATACGCTGAAAAAAACGTAGATTTCGGCCAGGCTTACGGCAATATGTATAAAATTATGGAGTGGCTGTAGGCGGGCAGAGACAGCTTCAGTCTAACAGCCTCTTCTCCTTGACCAGCTTATCGACGGCCATGTGCATATCTTCCAGCGTGCCGTCGTTGGGGATGGAATAATTTGCTGAATCTATGGTTTCCTGTATGTGGAACAACTCCTCTGAGACTTTGTCCTGCTCCAGAAATGCTGCATAGGATAGCTCATCCCGTTTGCTGCCGCGCTCTCGGATTCTTTCGTAGCGGACCTGGGAGTCGGTAATATAAACGTGAATCAATATAAAATTCTCCTTGAAGGCGTCTCTGAGAATTTTTACATCCCGGGGTGAACGGATGCCGCTGATACCGGCAACTTTCCAGTTTTCCCGGCGGATTTTCTCGACAACCAGCTTCAGAAAATAGCCTTCCCCAAACTGGTTGAAATATTTTCTGGTAATACCATCCAGATTGTCCCTGGTCGGTTCAATTCCCTCCTGTGCGGCAATCTCACGGACAATATCCCCAACGGATATGAGAGGAACTCCGCAGCATTTATTGAGATGTTTAACTACTTCGTCCTTCCCGGAACCGTTCAATCCGACAACGCCAATAACCTTCATATTGTATCTCCCTTATCCCCATAATCTGCTGCACGCATATAGAGCCAGCACTCCTATAATAAGCATTGGCGGAGCAACTATCAAGCCCAGTTTCAGATACTGTAAAGGATGGATGTCCAGTCCCCGCTGTCTCAGCAAGACCAGCCAGAGCATTGAAGACAGTGAACCCATGATAACCATATTGGGTCCCAGATTAGCTCCCATGATGGCTCCGTAAACCAGCACCGGATTAAATCCGGATGATTGTGCTGCCAGACTGCTGAGGCTGGAGACTGATACCATCATCATCGACCAGTTATTAATAAAATTGGAACCGATAGCGGTACCCAGTGTGACAGAAAACAGCGCTTGAAACTGCCCCCGGGAAGCCAGTGCAGCCAGTCCGTCGGCCAGAGTCTGGATTACCCCGGAGGTTTCCAGTCCCTTTACCAGTAAAGCCAGGGCAAAGATAAAAAGAAATATCGACCAGGAGACTCCCGAAGTAAAGATCGGAAGAGCGTCGTGTAGGGAAAGAGTGTAGGATAGGGTGTAG
>CAZIQW010000218.1:0-4678 GCA_964541585.1 uncultured Dehalococcoidales bacterium
AACGGCATCGGCTTTGATCCGGACTTGCCGGTTAAAAGCGGTTTGGGAATTATGAGTATGAAGGAAAGGTCTAGCCTGATAGGGGCCAGGCTTAAACTGGAGTCGGCGGTCAACGGAGGCACCCGGGTTTCCGTCGAAGTAGCCCTCCCAAACCAGTGAGAAGGTGCCGTTAAAAAGGAATATACCGGTATGCTTCATTTAACTGATAAGTGGACTGCTGCTTTTTCACCGCTGATTACACTTTTTTACTGATTTTTTAAAGAAAAAAGGGTAATAGAATAAAAAAGGAGTTCTGTTATGAACATAAAACGCGTTGCGGTACTGACCAGCGGCGGTGATGCCCCGGGCATGAATGCCGCCATCCGGGCAGCCGTGCGCTCCGGGCTCAATAAAGGCTGGCAGATGTTCGGTATTCGCCACGGATACCAGGGCCTGATTAACGGATATGTCATTCCACTGGGAGCCAGGGATGTCGGCGGTATCCTGGAACGCGGGGGGACTATCCTCCATACCGCCCGCAGTCCTGAATTCAAAACCCGGGAAGGCCAGCTGAAGGGACTGAACACTTTGTCGGAAAATCAGATTGATGCCCTGATGGTCATCGGTGGCGGCGGCTCGCAGACCGGGTCGGCCAGGCTCTCCGAGATGGGATACCCGGTCATCGGCGTGGCTTCTACGATAGATAACGACCTTTACGGTTCGGATATCAGCATCGGCGTCAACACCGCCTTGAATACCGCTCTGGAAGCTATCGACAAATTAAGGGTTACCGCCTCATCCCATGATAGAGCCTTCATGATTGAAGTCATGGGAAGGGATTACGGCTATCTGGCCCTGATATCCGGCATCACCGGAGGAGCGGAGTATATCATTATTCCCGAAGTGCCTGTCAATCCCGGAGATGTAGTCGCCGAAATACGCTCCGCCTACAACCGGGGCAAGTCCCACGCCCTTATCGTGGTTGCCGAAGGAGCCCAATGTAATGCGGAGGCGATAGAAAAGTACTTCCGGGAGCATGAGATAGATTTAGGCTTCGAGATACGCACCACCCGGCTGGGACATATCCAGCGCGGCGGAATGCCTACGTCCTTTGACCGGCTGCTGGGGACCCGTCTGGCGGCCGCGGCCGTTGACTGTCTGGAACAGGGCAGACACGGAGTGCTGACAGGTTTGATAAACGGCAGGGAAGCAACCACGCCGTTGTCTGAGGTAGCCTCTAAGAAGAAAGAGCTGGACTTAAGTTTACTGAAATTGGCCCGTATCCTGGCCGAATAAAAATTTAAAACGGGAGAATCACCTGTGCCGGAGCAACCTGATACAATCCAGGTTATTATCGAAATACCGCGGGGAAGCCGCAATAAATATGAATTCGATCCTGCCGCCGGCGGAATCCGTCTTGACCGCGTCCTGTTTTCTTCAGTCCACTACCCTGCCGAATACGGCTTTATTCCCGGGACCAGAGGCGAGGACGGCGATCCGCTGGATGTGCTGGTCATCATTGAGGAACCTACCTTCCCGGGATGCCGCATGGAGGTCAGGCCGATTGGGGTCCTGCATATGCGTGACGAAAAGGGACTCGATGAAAAAATTCTGGCCGTACCGGTCGCCGACCCCCGCTCTAATGACATTACCTCCATCACCGGGCTTCCCGGGCATCTGCTGTTGGAAATTGAGAACTTTTTTCACATCTATAAAATGCTGGAAGGCAAAGAGACCGTCATTGAAGGCTGGGGCGACGTTGCAGAAGCCCGGCAAATTCTGGGGAAATGTGGCTCTGAGCCACCCCCCTCTGAAGGAATACCGGAGCCATGAAAGAAAAATGGCACTCTCTCAGCGCGGAAGAAACCCTGGCCCGGCTTGATTCCAGCCCCGACGGCCTGGACCTGGCCGGAGTCCGGAGCAGGCAGGAAGAGTACGGTTCGAATGAACTTGAAAGCCGGAAAAAAGCCTCAGCCCTGCGGGTTTTCTTCAGGCAGTTCTTCAGTCCTCTTATCTATATCATGGTGATAGCAGCGGTGGTTTCCCTGGCCGTAGCCCGCTATATCGATGCGGGTGTTATTTTCGCCATAGTTTTGCTGAATACCATTATCGGCTTCATCCAGGAGAGAAAAGCCGAGAGCGCAATGGAATCTTTGATGGAAATGGCGGCGCCCAAAGCTGAAGTGAAGCGGCAGAAAGAAGTTAAATATATCCCGGCCCGGGAGCTGGTGCCGGGCGATATCGTTCTGCTGAGTGCCGGAGATAAAGTCCCCGCGGACGCCAGGATTATCAGGGCGGCCAACCTCAAAATAGAAGAGGCAGCCCTCACCGGCGAATCCGTGGCCGTGGAGAAGCGCGATGTTGTCCTGGAGGAAGATGTCCCGGTTGCGGACATGGATAATATGGTCTTTATGGGCACCATTGTTACTTCCGGGCGGGGTACTGCCGTTATCACCGGGACCGGTATGAATACAGAGATGGGCAAGATTGCCACCGGCATTCAGGAGGTGAAAGAAGAAAAAACGCCCATCCAGAAAAGCATCGACAGCCTGAGCAAATACATCATCATCCTGGTTTCCATTTCAGTCGTCATCCTGGCAGTAGCCAGTATACTCCAGGGCATCGAACTGCTGGAGGTCTTCTTGCTGGCGATAGCGGCGGCGGTCGCCGCCATTCCTCAGGGCCTTCCGGCCGCGGTTACCGTCGTCCTGGCCATCGGCATGCAGATAATGGCACACCGGAAAGCCATCATCCGCCGTCTGGTGGCAGTCGAAACCCTGGGTTCCGCCACCGTTATCTGTTCCGACAAGACCGGCACCCTTACCATGAATCAAATGACTGTCAGGCAGCTTTTCCTCGGTGGCAGGCTTGTTGAAGTCACCGGGGAAGGCTACCGGCCGGAAGGCGAATTTCAACGTAACGGGCAGATTGTGAATGTTGAAGAAGATGAACATTTGAAACTCCTCCTCCGGGCGGCTTTGCTCTGCAATGACTCCCGGTTGAAAGAAGAAGCAGACAGCTCCTGGCAGATAAGCGGCGACCCGACGGAAGGAGCCCTGCTGGTCACTGCCGCCAAAACAGGCATGAACAAAGAAGAGTTTGAAGATGATTACCCCCGCATCGATGAGATTCCATTTGAGAGTGAAAGGCAGTATATGGCTACCCTCAACTCGGTCAATGGTACCCGGGTGGCTTATGTCAAGGGTTCGACGGAGAAAATACTGTCCATGAGCCGGTCTGTGATGAGCGGCGGTGAGATGGCCGCTCTGCAAGACGAGGACCGGGAAGCGATAAAAAAGGCCAACAGCGATATGGCCGAGCAGGCTTTGCGCGTCCTGGCTGTAGCTTATGCGGAGATGCCGGAAGACAAGGACCGGATTGGCGAGCAGGATGTTAAAGGGAATCTGGTCTTCCTCGGCCTTTTTGGTATGGCAGACCCGCCGAGAGAGGAAGCTAAAAAGGCCATTGCGGACTGCAAAAAGGCAGGCATCCGGGTGATTATGATTACCGGTGATAACAAAATTACCGCCCGGTCCATTGGACGGCAGCTCGGCTTAACCGAAGGCAGGGTGGTAACCGGACAGGAACTGGAGCGCCTGGAAGATGCTGAGCTAAAACGGGAAATTGATAATATCTCCGTGTTTGCCCGCATTGAACCCATGCACAAGCTGAGGATTGTCAACAACCTGAAGGAAAAAGGACATATTGTGGCAGTTACCGGAGACGGGGTCAATGATGCCCCGGCGCTGAAATCGGCTGATATCGGTGTGGCGATGGGCATCACCGGCACCGATGTGGCCAAGGAGTCCTCCGAGATGGTCCTGGCCGATGATAATTTCGCCTCGGTGGTGTCCGCCGTCGAAGAGGGCCGGGCTGTCTTTAACCGCCTGAGAGGAGTGGTCTTCTTCCTGCTGAGCACCAACATCGGTGAGCTGCTGGCGCTTATCATCAGTGTCAGTGTAGTGGGCTTGGCGCCGCTCCTGGCCATTCAAATTATCTGGGTCAACCTGGTCACCGATACTTCCTCTTCCATTCCGCTGGGAACGGAGCCCAAGCAGGGAGATGAGCTGGAGCACCCTCCCCGCCACCCGGATGTCAGACTGGTCTTTCCCGGACTGATTGCCCGCATCGTGTTCATGGCTCTGATTATGGGCTTCGGCCTCTTTCTGATTTTTGCCTGGGCAGAGCCCAGAATGAGTATCGAGGAAGCCCGGACGCTGGCCTTCACCTCTATGGTCAGTTTCGAATGGTTCCGGGCTTTTAATGCCCGTTCGGATGAGAAGACTGTCTTTAAACTCGGCTTTTTCTCCAACAAATGGCTGCTGATGGGTATCGGTATTGCCGTTCTCCTGCACGAGGCTATCATCAACATACCTCATTTTCAAATAGCCTTCTCCACGGAGCCGCAGGCTCCCTGGCAGTGGGGTATCGCCATCGGCGCCGGGGCAGCCCTGTTTGCCATCGAGGAAACACGCAAAGTGCTGTTCCCCAAACTCTTTAGCTTCGGCAAGTTGCAGCCCTGGCGGGGAAGTCCCTTTTCCGGAAAGTCCGGTAGTGAGCAGGAATAAATTTAATTTCATCTGTCTCCAATTTCCGGGAATAGAATCCAGGTCACCGGCGGGGACACCTGTGCCGTGATTCCAGAGGTCCAATTTATATAAGACGCATGAAATATTTGCCAGTCTGTCATGCTGGAGGC
>CAZIQW010000219.1:0-4632 GCA_964541585.1 uncultured Dehalococcoidales bacterium
GATAATGAGCGGTGACTGGAGTTCAGACGTGTGCTCTTCCGATCTCGCAGCCGCAAGCTGAAAGATTATCTGGAGTAAAATTTAAAATTAAAAATCTTCGCAGTAACTACCGGAACATGTTGAGCATATTGCGGTTCAGCTTGCCACGCATTCCCATTTTCATCAGTTTCTGCATCTGACGGAACTGGTTAAGCAGCTGGTTCAGGTCCTGTATCTGGGTACCGCTGCCCCTGGCAATCCGGCGACGGCGGCTGCCATCAATTATATTCGGATCATGGCGTTCATCCGGAGTCATCGAAAGAATCATTGCCTCCACTTTCCGCAACTGCTTTTCCTGGTCGTCTTCAGATATCTTGCTGGCTACTTTGGATAATCCCGGAACCATAGAGGTCAGCTGTGCCAGAGAACCCATCTTCTTGACTTCCTTCAGATTGCCCAAGAAGTCTTCAAGGTCATAAGTGGCTTTTTCCATTTTCTTTTTGAGTTCTTCCGCCTTCTTCTGGTCGAAAGCCTTCTCGGCTTTCTCAATGAAGGTCAGCATATCCCCCATGCCCAGGATACGTGAGGCCAGTCTATCCGGATAAAAAGGCTCAAACTGGTCGGCCTTCTCTCCGACACCGATATATTTGATAGGCACATGGGCAACCCAGCGGATGGACAGCGCCGCACCGCCGCGGGCATCGCCGTCCAGCTTGGTCAAGATTAGACCGGATAAATTCACCTTGGTATTGAATTCTTCAGCTACCCGCACAGCATCCTGACCCGTCATGGAATCTACTACCAGCAGTGTTTCCTGCGGATCGACTGTACTTTTAATCTGGATAAGTTCATCCATTAGCTCATTATCAATATGGAGCCGGCCGGCGGTATCCAGGATTACCCAGCTAACCGCCATCTGTTTTGCCCTAGCGACTGCATGAGCACAGATGTCTTTTACCGGGACTGCCGGGTCTTCACTGTATACCGGAATATCCAGCTGTTTCCCCAGAGTAATTAATTGCTGAATGGCTGCCGGACGCCGGGTATCTGCAGCCACCAGCAGCGGACTTTGCCCTGAATGTTTTAAATTCAAAGCCAGTTTGGCCGCCGTAGTGGTCTTACCGGAACCCTGCAAACCTACCAGCATGATAATAGAAGGCGGATGGCCGGCCGGATTCAGCCTGCTCTGCCCCCCACCCAGGATAGCCGTCAGCTCTTCATTGACGATTTTAATTATCTGTTGAGCCGGACTCAGGCTCTCCAGCACAGCAGAACCTACGGCACGCTCTCTTACTCTGGCGACAAATTCCTTGACTACTTTAAAATTTACATCGGCTTCCAGTAAGGCCAGACGCACCTCGCGCATCGCCTCATCAACATCTTTCTCACTCAGCCGGCCTTTGTTACCCAGACGGCTGAATATATTCCCTAACTTTTCGGTCAAATTTTCAAACATATCTCACCTGCCATTTTCTATTATAGGGGAGGCGGTAAGCGACCGCAAGGAAAAAGATAAAGGCGACACCCATTCAATTGAGTGGAAAACAGAGTGAAAATATTACTTCGGGGAAAGCAACTATCAGTGGATTGGTAGCGACTATTCTGGCTTAGACAGCTCTTTTTGCTTTTAAATGTTCCTCAACGAGCTTGACCAGCTTCATTTTTTCATCCTCGGTTAACTGGAAACCCCCCTCTAGTTTTCCAAAATAGTCATCCAGCTCCGGATAAATTTCCCGTGCCTCATTAATCTGCTCGTTTTGCCTCCTAATAGCTTCATCAAATTCAGTCAAATCAAATCCAAATCCAAAACGCCGGTTAAAATATTCCAGTACCAGCTTCTGCGCCTCGGGATCATCCAGGGAAATTAAATAGAAGGGAACAGGCACCCAGAGATTAATACCGGAGATTTTACGGTTTCTGACAGCCCAGAGAAGATATGTATTTAAAGTGGGTTTCTGCCCTACGGGGGTCTCATAATCCAGGTCGCTGTCGATATCGACAGAGCCTAATCCTTCCTTTACTCCAGCAGTACTGAAAGTACCCAGGATTTGACGGGGAATGGTATGGGGACCAAAAGAAACAATACCCCCTACCGCGTAAACATCTTTTACCTTGCAATAACGCTCTGCAATATCCAGAATCTGTTTGAAAAAATTATACAGCTCAAAATTGGGAGGAGTACTCTTAAAAATCACCAGATTCC
This sequence comes from uncultured Dehalococcoidales bacterium, assembly GCA_964541585.1. Lineage (GTDB taxonomy): Bacteria > Chloroflexota > Dehalococcoidia > Dehalococcoidales > UBA3254 > CAZIQW01. The sequence goes on from CAZIQW010000219.1 coordinate 2,183, forward strand.
ACTCGGAACAAACATAGAACTGGCTTTCCGGAAACTGGACCATATCATCCTCAATGGTCACACCACCGAGAGGATAATACTCGGTTGGATCAATCTCATGGAACAAACGGCCGCCCAATTTCTTTATCAGGTAGTCGGTAACCGCTTCTCCCAGTTTCCCGGCATCTGCCCCCCAGCCAACTATCATGGAGGTATGCCGAAATTCAGATTGTCGCATAAATTTAAGAGGGTCGTTCATCCCCTCTACCCCCTTTCAGGAGCTCATCCAGGTGCTCTTTAAGCCACTCCTCGTCTTCCTCCGTTATAGTTTCTGGAAGCGGCAGTCTGCAGAGTTTTCTTTGCTCTATCTTATCTTTTATTTCGGGCGGTAATTTTTCATATATATTGGCAATGATTTCATCCACCTGCACTGCCATTTCATCGATGGGGGTGTAGTCAATCTCAACCCCGATTATCCTGGTGAGTATTTCCAGTATTGACTTCGATGCCCTGGGATATGGGAAAGGCACTCCGGATAGGTAGTCCGGGATTTCACCCATGAGACAAATCGAATCGAAACCCCGCTTTTTCGCCAACCCCAGCAATAGTCCATTGAGACCGGTAATGTTGCCCTTTTCGCTTCTGCCCTCTATCTCACTCATCAGAATGGCGTTATTATATTTTTTCATTTCCCGCGTCAGGTCTTCTTTGCTGGTAACCGCCCAGACCCTGGGTTTTAGTTCATGGTGAGTAAAAGATACCGCCGCTCCTGAGGTATATACCCGCTCGCATCCAAATCTTTCGGCTACATCCAGTACCAGGTTTGCCATCTGATATGCCTTTTTACCTTCGGCATAAACTCTTTCTCCATCCGCAGGCTGTTCTTCACCAATAAAGAAAAGTAAATCTTTTTTGCGGTGAATCTTGAAATAGAATTTATTAAAGGGGAAGTCCAGGTCTTCAAGTACACCTGCTCTTATGGTTACATTCTTGGGATAGAAGAAATCCCACGGCTCGATTTCACCCATCTCTTCGGCATCAATCTGACCTCGCAGGGTATTAATTGCAATAATGCCAATGTTCCCAATACCGGGCCAGCAGGCTATCAGGTCCGGTTTTTCTAATTTGGGCTCTTTATATAAAACAACTCCCAACCCAGCTCTCCTCAACAACCCTCTTAATTGTATTCTATCCATTCATGCTTCAAACAACAAGGCTGAAACACCTATCATGACTGAGTTAATTAGCCATGTCTTGTGATTAATCCCTGCCTATCATAGAATTAAATAGGAATTACCGGTTTCCGGTCTATGGTTTTATATTTCTTATTTTTGATTTTGCATCTGGCTATTATTCTCTGAGAGTCATAACATGATTAAACTAATACCTATCGGCAAAGTGGATAAACGTATTATTGAAGAGCTGGTTAAACCTTTAACGGATATTTTCCGGGATGCCGTTGAGATTGGAGCCGGGTTGGACATATTGAGTGACAGCTGGAACCTCAAACGCCAACAATACCTGGCAGACTCGATTCTCGACTCTATACCTGACCCCGGGCACAGAGAAAGCCACCTGGGAGTGCTGGATGTAGACATATTTGCTCCGGGTTTAAACTTTGTTTTCGGGGAAGCTGATGCTCTTGATAAGAAAGCCATAATCTCTATAACCAGATTAAGGCAGGAATTTTACGGACTGCCCTCTGATGAGGACCTCTTAAAAGAAAGGATATTAATAGAAGCAGTACATGAGCTGGGACACGTTTACAGACTGAAACATTGTCCCAGCTCACGTTGTGTAATGCATTTTTCCAATACGCTGCGGGATACAGATATCAAAGGATGGCAATTCTGCCCTGTTTGCCAGAGAAAACTGGCTTTATAGCTCGGGTTTGTTATATTTCCAGCACAGCCCTTCTTTTTGCCAGATAACATAATCACAATTAATACAGGTAAACTGGCTCTTTTCTCCGGAATTCTGCTGTTTAATTCTTACCATCTTCTGGCATTTGGGACAATATACTTTTTTGGCAGTTAATTTAATCAAGAATTTTATTTCCTTTCTAACTATTAATGAATTTACTCTGGGCGTTAGCTATTATTCAATATTATACCAATTCAAGACCAACATGGTCTATAAAAAATTCACTTCATAAGCTGTTTCAAACGTTTGATAACAGGCGGCAGCACCTGCCCGATACTTTCCTGGAACCGCAGGTGAGCAGATTCATCCAGCGGTGTTTCACCCTGGTTTATAATTACCAGCCTGGCTCCCGCTTCAACAGCTACTCTCGGCATATCGGCTGCCGGATAGACTACCAGACTGGAACCAACCACGATAAAAAGATCGCAATCCCGGGAGTGCTGCGCAGAAGCAGCTAAATCCTTTTGCGGCAAAGATTGTCCGAAATTGACCACACTAGGCAGATCGGAAGAGCACACGTCTGAACTCCAGTCACCGCTCATTATCTC
>CAZIQW010000220.1:0-4631 GCA_964541585.1 uncultured Dehalococcoidales bacterium
AGTTGTTCTAGGCCTTGTCGAGCATATTCCGCCACAATATTTATCAGCTGTTTTTTCTTGCCCCTTTGTGGCACTTCGATGCTGACTCTTCCGTTTTTCTTGCCCGTCAACCAGTTTTCGATAATATCCATATCTTCCACCGGATGTTGAAGTAAAAGCAATTTTGGAATATAAGGGCTGGCGCTGTAAAACTGCTTGACAAAACTGGTCATAATGTGACCAGGCTCCTCATTACTGGTGCCTTTTAGAGTAAAGCTCTCCCTGCCGATCAATTTTCCATACCGGATCATAAAGACCTGCACACAGGCCTGGTCTTTGTCCGCGGCAAAGGCTATAGCGTCCTGCTCGCCTTTGACTTTCATGGCAATGCTCTGCCCTTCCACTACGTCATTCACTGCCTGCAGCTGGTCTCGAAACCTGGCCGCTCGCTCAAAGTCCAAACCTTCGGCAGCCTCTTCCATTTTCTTCCTTATCGATCGGGTGACGGCTTCGTGCTTGCCTTCCAGGAAAAGTATCAATTGGGACAATATCTTGTCATAATCTCCACGGCTGACTTTACCCGCACAGGGCGCCAGGCAATAGCCCATGTGATACTTCAAACAGGGTCGAACATTTTTTTTCCCGTTTATCGGCATTGTGCAGGACCGCAGAGGAAAAACCCTTTTCAATACGTCCAATGTCCGCCGTAAGGAGTTAATACTGGCAAAAGGGCCAAAATAGTGACTTCCGTCATTTTCTATCCGCCGGGTAATATGTATCCTGGCCCATTCTTCATCGAATTTAATCTTTAGATAAGGAAATGTTTTATCGTCTTTTAGAAGAACGTTGTAAGGAGGCCAGTATCTTTTTATCAGGTTCAGTTCCAGAATAAGGGCTTCCTGTTCTGAGGATACCACAAAAAATTCAAAATCATGCACCTGCTCCACCATCAACCGGGTTTTGGGTGTAACCTTATCCGGAGATGTAAAATAAGAGCGTACCCTGTTGCGTAAATTTTTGGCTTTCCCCACATAAAGGATATTCCCTTTTATATTTCGCATCAGGTAAACGCCCGGCGAGGCAGGCAACTGTCTTAACAACTCTTTAATAAGGCTGCTTGTCATCTAATCTCAGTCTCATTTTAACATAATGGAGATTTTTCAGACAAAGAGGTTAAAAGATAAAAAATACTCTAAACTTAATGTTCGAATATTACAATTGTCTACAGGCCGGTTCAGAGTTTGAATTCTAATTATCCTGTGGAGGAAGTGTGGAATGAGGAGGTAGTGGCGGAGGTTCTTCGACAGGTTGTTGCGTCGGTTTAACATGATTAAATTCGTTTTTGGAAAGCGCGATAAAGATTATTGACGCCACTCCCAGCGGCCAGGCCCAAATGGTCATTAAAGAACATATTGCCCCCGCCAGGGCTAATCCCCATAATCTTCTGCGTATAGCATATATGCCACCGGCAATAGCTACTGCACCGACTATAAAATACGGCAGGAAGAATACCGTCCAGATTGCTACAGTGGAAGCGTCTATTCCACCGGGGCCGGTCCAGTACGTCGATGTGAAGAAAACACCCAGCCCCAGAGACACTATTATACTGCCTAACAAACTGAGAGCGCCGGTTACAATGTTCAATACTCCGGCAACCAATGGCATCCAGGTAGTGTTCATCTATCTCCTCCTTCTTAATTATACTTAATTAAAACCCTGTTTTGTCCTGACCTGTGAGATAAATAGAGAATCCTTTCCTGAATATTTAGATTTTTGTTTCTAGTTATGTTAAAATGAGTTGATTCTAATACTGGGTGGAGAAGTATGAAGGAATATATTAACAGCTTTCTGAGTTATCTGGTGGTAGAAAAAGGATTTTCCAAAAACACGGAAGAAGCTTATCGCAACGACCTGTATCAACTGGAAGAATTTATTAAATCAGAATCCTCCAAAAAAGGAGAAATTCCCTCGTGGGATAATTTCGGACGACAGGAAATGCTGGCCTACATGCTTAATCTTAAAGAGAAAAAATATGCCTCTACGACACTGGCACGAAAGATAGCTGCCGCAAAATCTTTCTTCAAGTTCTTGACCGAAGAACAAAAAATCCAGCAGAACCCTACGGATAATATTGCCTCAATGAAAGTCGGCAGGTCTTTACCCAAACCGATTTCAGTTACCGAAGCTCGCCGCCTTCTGGAAGAACCGGCCAAGCAATCCACACCAGAATCCAAAAGAGACAAGGCTATGCTTGAACTATTATACGCCAGCGGTATGCGAGTAAGTGAACTGGTTTCCCTGAACTTGGAAGATATCGATACTGCGGGTTGTTACGTCCGCTGCTTCGGTAAGGGGAACAAGGAAAGAATGATCCCGATTTACCCCCGGGCAGCTCAGTCCATAATCGAATATATCACTGAAGCTCGTCCTCAGATAGTTCATAACAATTCAACGGAAAAAGCTCTATTTTTGAATGTTCGAGGTGAAAGATTGACCCGGCAGGGACTTTGGCAAATACTGAAAGGCTACGCCAAAGATGCCAACATTGAAGTTGACGTGACTCCGCACACATTAAGACATAGTTTTGCCACTCATATGTTGAACGGAGGAGCCGATTTGCGAATGGTACAGGAACTCTTAGGGCACGCCAATATTTCTACAACCCAGGTCTATACTCACCTTACCTCGGAACATGTCCGAAACACTTATGATAAAGCTCATCCCAGAGCCAAATAGGAGGCAACGAATGTCGTCTAAATCAAAACATAATCGTCGTGACGTTGAATTTAATAAAAAAATGACCACCAACTCTGCTGGTTTTGATAAGGCTGTTACTTCTCCGATGTCCAGTACTCAGCCTGAAAAATCTGCCCCGCTTTCCAACAATGTTACAAAGGAAAAAACAGCGATGAACGCTGATAGTCCGTATTTTTTACAGGATCTTAAATGGACCGGCATAGTCGGTGGAATCGTCCTTATTCTTCTGATTATAGCTTTCTTCTTGTTCAGTTAGTTTCCGAAAAACCAAAAATAGATTTCTTATACCAGGTTAAGTAATGGATACTATCGAAGCAATAAAAAACCGCCGCAGTATACGCAAATATAAAACTGATCCTGTAGATGAAAAAACTCTGGAGGTTGTCCTCGAAGCTGCCCGGCAGGCTCCATCCTGGGCCAATACGCAATGCTGGAAATTCATCGTCGTACGTGATACAAACATCAGAGCCCAGCTGGCTGAGACTATTGAGGCAAATCCGACTCTCGGCAGAAACCCGGCTACCAAAGCATTCTCAACTGCACCCATCATAATTGTGGCCCGGGCAGAGAAGAATATTTCCGGTTATTTCCATGGCAATACCGCTACCGATAAAGGGGACTGGTGGTTTATGTTTGATGTAGCTCTGGCTATGGAAAACCTCATGCTGGCAGCTACCGCAATGGGCCTGGGTACTGTCCATATCGGCCTGTTTGATACCGCCAGGGTAGCTTCACTACTGGAAATACCAAATGAATATTATGTCGTTGAAATGACCCCGCTGGGCTATCCTGAATACCAGCCCAATCCTCGCCCTCGCAAGGAGCTTTCAGAAATCGTTTTCTACAATAAATTCGGCAAATCCCGCATAGTTTAAACTAGAATTTAGAATCTGGAGTAAATCCAGATCATCGAAATCATAACAAGCCTGTAATGTTATTACGAGGACACGATTTACCGCGTTATCTTAATACCCTCATAATTCGGGCTGTTAGCCTCCGAAAACCCTTCGGTCTGTTAAAAAAGCTGGATGTGTCCTTATTCTTCATGCTCCAGAGTATCAATCCTACACTGGTAGCATAAGCCGGATTTCCAAGGATTTCAACGGATATTCCATTTAATGCAATGGGTACGCCTACCCTTGCTGGCAACCCGGTAATCTTCTCAGTTAACTCGACAATACCGGGTATATTAGCACAACCGCCGGTAAGGACTATCCCCGCAGGAACCAGGCCGGTATTCTCGTTTGGTAAGTCTAGTACTACAAGCCGGATTATCTCTTCAACACGTGCATACATTATTTCATTAATAGCGGCCAGCGATACTTTTTGACCGTTATCATCGACCGTTTTATCCGGATCTTCGTCTCCCGTGTCTACAAGAGTGCCATATTTCTTTTTCAATTCCTCAGCCAATTCATAAGATATCCCCAGGCCTGCAGTTAAGTCTTTGGTTATCTGAATGCCGGCCGCAGGCAAGACTGAAGTGTGATAAACACTGCCGCCTTTAATTATGGCAATATCTGTTGTACCGCCTCCCATATCGGCTATCAAGACACCTGACATTCTTTCTCCGTCCGCCAGCACTGCTTCAGCGCTGGCCAGTGGTTCAAGTATCAGGTTCTCAATACCTACACCAATTCCCTCGACGCATTTTTCCAGATTTTGAACGGAAACCATAGAGGCTGTAATCAGATGTACTTCTATTTCCAGTTCCGAGCCGCTTAAACCTATAGGGTTTACCACTTCCTGTCCGTCAAGTTTATATGAACGTGGAATGACATGGAGAATTTTGTGCTCTGCCGGAATTTTTATACTTAAAGCTACATCCAGAGCACGCTTTATATCAGCAGAGATCGGAAGAGCGTCGTGTAGGGAAAGAGTGTAGGATAGGGTGT
>CAZIQW010000221.1:0-4621 GCA_964541585.1 uncultured Dehalococcoidales bacterium
AATCAACTCTTCCCCTACGGGAACCGTCTTCTCCAGTTGAAGCATGTTATTCCCCCTTTCAAATCCAGCGACCTGCAACACTCTTTTTCAGTCGCCCTCGCTTTAACTCTGCCTCGCCGGAGAAAAGAATACTGTTTGGCTGTAGCTGTTCCCTGGCGAGAAGAGAGACGGAATGAGGGCAGTTCACTATTTGAAGCAGTATTGCTCTTTACCCGATTATAAGATAAACGAGCCTTATTGAAAAGTAATCATTTCGCCTTGTCTTTATAAAATGAAGCAAAAATACCGGCAAAACAGAGGGCGCTGGAGATACCGAAAGCGATTCTGGTGCTGGTAAGAAACTCCGGATAATATTCCGGCGTTATGACTGCCCTGCCGATAACCAGTGCAATCACTATCATCGTAATTCCCATACCCACAGTCTGGCCGATAGTCCTCATGGTCCCCATGGTAGCTGCTGCCACAGCGTAATGTTTGGGCGCTACCGCGCTCATTACTGCATTGGAATTGGGGGAGGCAAACAGGGCAAAGCCCAGTCCCAGAATTACCAGGGTGACTAATATCAGCGACATTGGCGTCACATCCGTTAAGAAACTGAAGATGAGCAGCGCCACGAAAGTCAGGGCCATTCCCGCAGAAGCTACTATTCGGGGTTCAATCCTGTCTGAAAGCCTTCCCATTAAAGGCGAAAATACGCCCTGTACTGCCGGCTGTACCAGAAGGATTAATCCCGCCTGGTCAGGAGCCAATCCTTTAATATATTGCAGGTAAAGGCTCATCAGGAAAATCACAGCCGAAGTGGCACAGTAGTTAATCAAGGTCGCAATATTGGCGAATAGCAGCGACTTGCTTTCTTTGAAGATACTGACGTTCAATATTGGGCTTTTAATACGGGTCTCCCATTTCAGAAATATCAGCACCCCGAATATCCCCGCGACGGTAAGCACTAGTCCCGATACTGCCGGCAGTATGGTAAAGCCGTACATCAGGACCAGCATTGCCAGACCGAAAATTACCGACCCGGAGATGTCGAATTTTTCCCCCCTGGAATGGGACCAGTCCCCCTTTATTTTCCAGGACATCAGTACAATTACCAGCAGTCCTGCCGGGACATTAGCCCAAAAAATACTTCTCCAGCTGATATGTTCGGTCATTATACCGCCCAAAAACGGGCCTATGGACATCCCGATATATAAAATGGCGATACTGATACCCAGCGCCCGGCCCCGGTCTTTGGCCGGGGCTGCGGAAGTCAATAAAGCCTGCGCATTGCCGAATATCATCGCCCCGCCGATTCCCGCTGCTGCCCGGGATATGATAAGCATAATAATGGAATCGGAGCATGCACCCACTGCCGACATGATGGTATATACAATCATTCCGTAGATGACTATTTTCTTAATACCCACCATATCGGCTATTTTCCCGAAGGGCAGTGAGAACATCACTACGGCTACGAATTGCGAAGTGACTACCCAGCTCAGTAGAATCGCATCGGCATTGAATTCCCGGCTGATAACTGGCAAAGCGATACTCAGACCACCATTCATAAAGGCAATAAAGAAAAATGCCAGGGAGGTTGTGATAAGGGCTATAGTTGTTTGGCTGGAGCTTCCGGCTGCAGTCCGGGCAGAGTCCTGTTGTTCCACGGTATCCTCAATGATTAAAGAGAAGTTAACTATTCAAATAATACAACTTTCCGCCGGAAATTAACAGGGGGTATTTACGAAATCATCATCCCCGGCTGTTAATCGCTCATTTCCCCCGGTATGAATTTGGAAAGAAAATGCCCTTAACCTCACCTCAATATCTTGATACGAACTATTCTGTGATAAAATGATAATTGTTAATATCACCAGATGGGGTAGAAGGGGGAGGTGGCCGCTTATGTCTATCGAATGGTTGCGTGACCTCATTATCATCATCCTCGGCATTCTTTATATTCTTATCACTATCGGTATACTGGTAGCCCTGGTCATTGTGTTTCTCAAGGTGAAGAAATTGGTAAACTCGGTTAATCGTCGTCTTCTCAAGGTTCAAAAATGGCTGGCTTACGCCCACGGTTTAGCGATGGGCTTTAATGAATCTGTTAATGTTTTCAAAAAGGAGGGAGTAAGAAATGAGAAGTGAGACTCGAGAGGCTGCCGGAGCCGGAATTGGGGGAATGTTTATGGGTATACTCATCGGAGCATTAATAGGAGGTGTAGCCGCTTTGCTCCTGGCTCCAAAGTCGGGTAAGGAAACCCGGGATATCATCAGAGGCAAAGCAGTTGAAGCGCAGCAGGTGGTTCAAAGCAAGGTTGAAGACGTCAAGGGAAAAGTAAGCCATATGAAAGAGACCATGCGCTCCAAAGCTGAAGAAGAAGCCCAGTCCGTAGAAAACCGGGCCAGATAGAGCGTTCATCTGCCATACAGCCGACAGGTAGAATTTTGGGGAGGTCAAAATGGAAAATCGCTCAAACGGCGCAGGAATGATGGGGACTGGAGTAGGCGGTCTTTTCCTGGGGCTGCTTATCGGAGCAGTAGCGGGAGGTATTGCTGTCTTGCTGTATGCCCCGAAGTCAGGACCGGCAACACGGACTCTGCTGAAGGAAGAACTTGACGAAACTCAGAAGATGTTCCAGAACTGGTCGAATGACCTGCAAGAAAGGGTAGATAGATTTAGCCAGATTATCCGCTTCAAAGCCGAACGGGAAATGCAGCCTGTGGGAGGGGACGGCAAGGAAGGTGAGTGCTAGATACGGTCAAAGTTATCTGATGCAAGGTACATTATCTCAAGGAGGAACAAAATGAACAATGAGTTCGGCACAGTGGAAGGAGCCGGAGCGGGCGGCTTTATGATGGGCATGCTCTGGGGGGTAATCATTGGCGGCGTGGTAGCTTTGCTTTTTGCCCCTCAAACCGGTTCGGAAACACGGCATATGATTCAGGATAGGCTCGGGCAGATGAAAGAGATTTTCCGCTCCAGTGCCAGGGAGATGGAGCACACTGCTGAGAAGACTGCCGAACAGGTAAAACAGAGCGCCCGGGAAATGGGACAGGGAATGTGATATTAAGCAAAGTGCTTCAGCATACAGGTTGAGTTTCTTTAAAGCTGGAAACAAAAATTAATAACTTTAGTGTTCTTTAAGCTGATTTATCAGCTAACGGAAGCTTTACTGGTTAGTTTAAAGTGCTCCTTAGAATGACCTGACTTTTCGGTCAGACCGCATGGCTGTATATTACAGCATTATCCATATACGGGTATTCTTTGGCAAAGTTGATTATCTGGGTGCGTCAATGGTAGTGGTAATTACCGAGGTTAGATTGATAACGTGGCAAATTTCTTTAGCCGATATCGAAGAATAATCCTTTTTATTCTGGCATTAATTCTGGTCTTCTGGCTTGTCTGGATTCTGCGCAACATCCTCTTGCCTTTCCTTCTCGGTCTGATTCTGGCTTACCTGCTGTTGCCTCCCATTTTATGGCTGGAGAAAAGATTACCCCGGAAAAATCGCTTGATGCAGTTAAAACGAATTTTACTGGTACTCTTTATCTACTTTATCGCAGTGGCGATTATTGGCATAACGGCATTCTTTACGATTCCTGTCATTATCAGTTCAATAGCTGATTTTATCGCCAGCTTACCTGAGTTAATTCCGGAGATATTCCAGACCTTCCAGGGCTGGTTTAACCGGACACTCCAGATTCTACCCCCCGAGATACAGCAGCAGATAAGCGGTTATCTGGAAAACATCCTGGGTATAGTCGGTGAAGCCATTTGGGAAGCTGTGATAGCCAGCGCTGCTTTTCTTACCGCCAATATCGGTCTGATACTGGGTTTTGCCTCTCTGCCGGTATTCCTGTTTTATATTTTGAAAGATAAGGAAAAACTCATCCGGGGGTTCTATTCCGGTATGCCGTCCTGGACAGCCGAACAGGCTAAAAACATCATTGGAATCATCGAGGATGTGCTCGGAAGGTACATCCGTTCTCAACTCCTGTTAAGCTTCGTCGTGGGATTACTGGATTTCATCGGGCTGTACATACTGGGAATACCCTTTGCTCCGGCTCTGGCATTTTGGGCAGCCCTGACCGAGTTCATACCTATCCTCGGCCCCTGGCTGGGCGGAGCAGCAGGGGTTATTGTGACTCTGGCTGTGATGCCGGATAAAATTATTTGGGTGGTTATTGTCTACCTGTCAGTGCAGCTGCTGGAAAATAATGTACTGATACCCAGAATCCAGGGCCAGTTTTTAAGAATCCATCCGGCCATCATATTGATATTAATCGTTATCGGCGGTTACTTCGCCGGACTCTGGGGTATTATCCTGATAGTCCCCCTGACGGCTACTATAATCAGACTCTACAGATATGTTATCCGTACGGGCAGAAGAGAAGAATTTAAAGGCCCGGGCTCACGGTCATAGCCGGGAAAATCTCAAATCATGAACAAGATACAAAAACCAGAAAATACTAATATCTAAATCCTAAATTCGAAACAAACTCAAATGCTCCAAATATTAAGGTCCCAAACGCTTGGAGTATTAGAATTTTGAACTTTGGAACATTGTTTAGAGTTTAGATATTAGAGATCGGAAGAGCGTCGTGTAGGGAAAGAGTGTAGGATAGGGTGTGGTTG
>CAZIQW010000222.1:0-4608 GCA_964541585.1 uncultured Dehalococcoidales bacterium
GAGATGGAATCTCGTGACTGGAGTTCAGACGTGTGCTCTTCCGATCTAGGTGGACTATATTAACGCCCATGGCACCAGTACTCAGCTCAACGACAGTACGGAAACCAGGGCAGTCAAGATGGTGTTCGGCGAGAGGGCTTATAAAATTCCGATAAGCTCTAATAAATCCATGTTCGGTCATCTGGCTACTGCCGCTGGTTCGGTAGAAGCGGTAGCCACGGTCTTGACCATATTACATAATATTATTCCACCGACGATTAATTACCAAACGCCGGACCCCGAATGCGACCTGGACTATGTACCCAATAAAGCCCGCTCGCAGAAGGTCGATGTCTGTCTTTCAAACTCTTTCGGGTTAGGCGGACAAAATTGCTGCCTTATCATAAAAAGGATGGCTTGAAATGGATGAAGAACTCACCGGAAAGGTTGCCCTGATAACCGGGGCTTCCCGGGGTTTAGGCAGAGCAATCGCGATTAAACTGGCTTCGATGGGCGCCAGTGTGGCAGTAAATTATCTGGCAAACGATACTGAGGCTGCCAGCGTGGCCAAATATATTGCCGGCCGGGGCGGTGAAGCCTTTCCAGTAAAAGCCGATGTCGCCGATAGTGCAGCGGTGAAGAATATGATACGGCAGGTGGTTGATAAATGGGGCAAACTTGATATCCTGGTCAACAACGCCGGTATCACCCGGGACGGTCTTTTACCCCGGATGTCGGATGAGAATTGGGATGAGGTAATTAATACCAATTTACGGGGAGCTTACCTGTGCACCAAATTCGCCCTGCGTTCCATGATGGCCCAGAACTGGGGAAGGATTATCAACATCTCTTCCCTGGCGGGATTAGCCGGAAATGCAGGTCAGACAAATTATTCAGCCAGTAAAGGCGGTCTGATTGCCTTTACTAAAGCCATTGCCCGGGAGGTTGGTTCGCGGAATATCACCGCTAATGTGATAGCCCCGGGATTCTTTGTAACCGATATGACCAATAAGTTGCCTCAGGAAGCCAGGGAAGCAATTTTGGCCCGGGTACCCCTTAAGCGCTTCGGACAACCGGAGGACCTGGCTGAACTGGCCGCTTTTTTGGCGAGCGAACAATCCGGCTATATTACCGCCCAGGTCATCTGCATCGACGGCGGAGTAATGTAGCCGTAGATTATATTCTTAATCCGGAATTTCAATAACATTCATCATGCAGTAACAGATTAAACGGCTATTTCAAGACTCTTTACATAAGCATTCACCTGGATACAAAAGTGTTATTTGCTTTGTAATATCCAAACCATATATCATAATAGAACATATGGATAAGATAAAGATTATGGTTGTAGATGACCATCCGGCTTTCCGTGATGGTCTGTCAAGGTTACTACGGGAGGAACCTGATTTAGAGGTAGTGGCTACGCCTGGAGATGGAGAACAGGCCGTAGACATGGCCAGCAAACTTAAACCGGACGTAATTGTGATGGACATTTCGATGCCCAAAATGAACGGGATAGAAGCAGCCAGGCTAATCAAGACGCAGGTTCCCGAAACCGCTATTCTCATGGTCAGCGCCTATAGCTATCAGTCTTATATACTGGCATCTTTAAGAGCCGGAGCCGCCGGATATTTGCTCAAAAATGCCCCACTGCATGAGCTGGTCAAAGCGATACACATGGTAGCCTCAGGAGAGGGCGTCTTTAATATGAAAGTAACCGGCAGCCTGCTGCGGCAGCTGGCCCAGGAAAAATCAGAAAACAATAAAGATATTGAAGAGCTCCATTCCCGGGAGATACAGGTGCTTTCTTATACAGCCAGAGGAATGAGTAATAAAGCAATAGCCGAACAACTTAACATAAGTGAGCGCACTGTCCAATCTCATCTGGTCAATATTTTCCGGAAACTACAGGTCAGTTCGCGTACTGAAGCAGTACTTCAGGGACTAAGACGGGGCTGGCTTACCCTCGATGATTTACCTGATCAGCATTAAACCGCATCAACACTTGTTATTATTTTTCTCATCCCATTTTAACCGCTATTGGCCATATTTGATGATTTGTTGGACAAAAGGCATGTTTCTCCTCTAATATAAATTAGAAATTCAAATGATAAAGTCATCCATTTGGGCTTACCCGTGAGCGACCGTATATTTTCCGGAGGGATTTGATGGCAGAAAGATATGAGATTAACCAGATGGCTAAAGAGGATTCATGGCGTTTATTCCGAATCATCGGAGAACTGGTGGAAGGTTTCGACAAGTTATCCGGTATCGAACCCGCAGTAACCATCTATGGATCTGCCAGACTCAAACCTGATACTTCCGATTACGAAAAAACCCGCGAAATCGCCCATTTAATCGGTAAAGAGGGTTTTAATGTTATCAGCGGCGGCGGTCCCGGCGCCATGGAAGCCGCCAATTTAGGAGCCCGTGAAGCCGGGGTCAAGTCCGTCGGGTTGAATATAGAGCTGCCCGAAGAACAGGTATGCAACTCCTTCACCAACATTTCAGTAAGCTTCAATCATTTCTTTGCCCGCAAAGTGATGTTGGTGAAGTATTCGACGGCATTTGTGATTATTCCGGGAGGCCTGGGAACCCTGGACGAACTGACTGAAGTTCTGACATTAATTCAGACCGGGAAGATAAAGCCGTTCCCGGTTATTCTGTTCAACTCATCTTACTGGAAGGGCTTTTTAGAGTGGCTGCAATCCCAGTCACTGGCTAAAGGGTATATTTCCGAAGAAGATTTTAAACTATTAAGATTAAGCGATGACCCGCAAGAAATTGTAGACATAATACGAAGCTGGTATTTAAGACAAGTGATTATCGGAAGGAAGGCAATATCATGATAAAGATTACTTTCACTGGCGCTGCACGCAATGTTACCGGTTCCAAACACCTGATTGAAATAAATGGTCAAAAGATTCTCCTGGATTGCGGGTTATATCAGGGAAGACGTAAAGAAACCTATGAGCAAAACCTGAATTTCCCGTTCGATCCATCTGAGATTGACTCTTTGATTTTATCCCACTCCCATATCGACCATATAGGCAATGTCCCCAATCTGGTTAAACAGGGTTTTAAAGGCGATATTCATTGCACGCTGGCAACTGCTGACCTGGCGGGCATAATGCTCATGGATGCAGCCCACATCCAGGAAAATGATGCTGCTTTTGTCAGTAAAGTGCGAGGACGGCGTAATGAACCCCCGGTAGAACCCCTGTATACCAAAGAGGACGTGCCCCCGGTAATGGAATTATTATCCGGACACGGATATAATCATTACTTTAAGCTGGATGGAACGCGGGCGCTGTTTCGCGACGCCGGACATATTCTGGGCTCAGCCATTACCCTTATGGAAATCAACGACAACGGGCGGAAGCTAAAACTCTGCTTTACCGGAGATTTGGGGCGCAAGTACCTGCCCATCATCCGCGACCCACAGGTGATAACCGATGCTGATGTATTGATTATTGAAAGCACTTATGGGAACCGATTACACAGCGAAATTACCAAAGTCTCCGAAAGACTGGCTGCCGTGATAAATCAGACGATAGCACGCCAGGGTAAAATCATCATACCTTCTTTTGCTTTAGAAAGAACCCAGGAACTAATTTATACCCTGCACCGCTTAAGACTGGACAAATGGATACCGGAGATACCGGTCTATGTTGACAGCCCTCTGGCGATAGATGCCACTGAAATATTCCGCTTACACCCGGAATGTTTTGACGATGAGACCAATGAGTTCCTGCGTACTGTTGACGACCCTTTCGGTTTCCGTCACCTTCACTATACGCGGAAGACCGAGGAATCCAAGATGATAAATGAGGTTAACGGTCCGGTAATTATAATTGCCGGCTCAGGAATGGCGGAGAGTGGACGCATCGTACATCACCTGAAAAACTATATTGGGAACCCCCTGAATACGGTCATTATTGTCGGCTGGCAGGCCCAGAATACCCTGGGACGCAAAATAGCTGAAAAATGGCCCAAAGTCTCCATATTCGGCGAGCCTTATGATCTCAACTGCCAGGTAGAAGTATTTGATGAGTTCAGCGCTCATGCCGACCGGAATGATTTAATAGAATGGGTAAAACAAGGCAAGAATAGCTGGCAAAAGGTTTTCCTGGTGCACGGCGAGGAGGAATCCGCTCTGTCTCTGGCCGAAGCTTTCAAGGAGATAGGAATAAGGGGTGTTGAAGTGCCGGAGTACGGTCAGAGTTTTGTTATTTGAAGTTTATATCGCTTTGCTGATATTTTTAATATAGAGGGGGATTGATTATTCGGCATGTCATTATGTTTACATAACGGAGTTAAACATTTCTAGAAGTACTATAAGTACTCAAAACGTTCCGGAACGCGTAATCCTTGTCGCTGTAGAGTCCACTTCTCATAAAGACCGCTGGAATACAGAAGACTCCATATCCGAACTTGCCGGGTTAGCATACACTGCCGGGTCTAATGTAGTGGGAAAGCTGACTCAAAAGCTAACATCGCCTTCCAAACTTCATTATCTCGGTAAAGGCAAACTTAAAGAACTCCTGACCCTTAAAGAAACTCTCAAATACAATACCGTGATTGTAGATGATGAACTTACATCCCTGCAGCAACAAAACCTGGAGGATT
>CAZIQW010000223.1:0-4584 GCA_964541585.1 uncultured Dehalococcoidales bacterium
CTACATACTCGTCATATTCCGTACCGTTATAGCTGGCTGTTATTTTGATTCTTTTCAAAGGCTTGACGTCAGGATAGTAAGCTCCATCGGTATTGTTCGGCCAGTAATTGCCAGAGGAATTATTTAATACGACAACCGCTGTCCCGGATTGGTTGCGGTTCAATATATGCTTCCTGCCTCTACGGATAGATAAACTTATCAGGTCATCTGAAACGTCATCCCAGGATGGAGATGCGTCAAAGGGGTCTGATGCAAAAGCTATATAACACCCCGGTTCACATCCCGGCTCGACGTAATTAATCTCAACGTAGACTTGAGATACAGCGATATTTGCCCCGAACCCCCTGGTCAGTTTGATGACAGCTTCCAAATTAGCAAAGTCACTGTACGCCCAGCTACCACCACCGGGCTTTGCCATAAACACGCCGTGAGTTACCCAATCCGTAGTACCGGAAATTGGAGTTGAATATAGATAAGTCCCGCCTAAAAGCAAGCCCGGCGTGACCGTTCCGCCAGCAACCGGGCCGGATTTAATTCTGATATTCAGAGCTACGGAGATTATATCTGAACCCGCCGGGATAGAGGGATTTTCCAGAGTGTAAGAGTCTTTTTTAGCCGTGGTTGAAAAATCATATGTTCCCAAAACGATCGGAGTGACGGCGTTTCCATCCTCCTCTGTTACTGAACCATCCTGGTTAACGTCGCACTCATCAGTCTCCGGGTCCAGGCTCAATATTACTCTTCCAATATAAGTGATGTCCCCGGCATTTACTGTGCCGTCCTCGTTGGCGTCCCCTGGGGCATGGGTCAAAGGATTGGACGCAACATAGTCAGTATCATTGGTTGTGGTCTCATCTACCTGTTCCCAATGATTTGCCCCGGTTGCGTAGTGGATTTCGGTATCTGTTCCGGCCCCGTTGGGCCTTATTATCGTACTCGCCATATCTAAAATCCTGAGTCGAAATTACGGTCTTTTATTTGAAGCATCTTGTTGTAAATCTTTTCCGCAAGATCGTTTTCACTCGTCACATCGCCCTCGACGTTGATAGTCACGTTTAGCGGTTGGGGATAGGTATAACTCCCTGACACAGGGGAATTAGCTCCATTCACATTCCAGGGGATTCTATCAGGCACATACTCCGGCCATTCCATCGGCGTATAATATTTTGAGTTAGGGTCAAAGGGACCGCCTGATAGGATGTGAATATTATTATCGTTATATCTGGCTTCCAGGTCTTCTTGCTTTTTAATAAGCTCGGCCAGTTCGTCCACAGCCTTTGAATAAGCGTCGTCCAGCGCTTTCTTTTGTGCCTCAATAGCCAGCGTCGCCCTGTCCGTCTTTTTAGCCAGGTCTTCCATAAGCTCGTTTTGCTTCTGCGCTCGATAGGCGGCGATGTCGAAAGAATTATTAAGGCTATCTTGAGACTGTGTAGCGGAATTATTCGACATCACAAACCCGGCGATAGCAGAACCGAGCAAGGCTAAAGCACTAACGATTAATAGTATCGGATTAGCCGCCATTACGGTATTGAGCAGCGCAAAGGCCACCTGCATACCCCTGATGGCTGATACGACATGAGGCAAGATTATCAGAAGCGAACCTATAGCCCCGATCACCACACCCAAAGCGGCTCCAATAACGACAATGGTATTGAATAGCTCTGGGTTTGCCCTTGCCCAATTATTGACAGCCTCAATAATCCGGGTTATCTGTTCCAATATGGGCTTTAAAACCGGCTCAAGGGCGTCTGCTATAGCGCTTTCCAATCCCTTGACTGCATCTTTTAGCTTGCTGAATTCCTTTTCCATAGCGCCAGAATCTTTGATTGCCAGCGCCATGACGCCGGTAATAGCCGCACCAATGGCGGTCATCTCAAGGCCGAATTCCCGGAGGTCTCTTTTAGCCTGTCTCAGCCCGGTTGTCAGACCTTCCATTTTTACGCCGAGTACAACCCATAATGATTTACTGTCTGCCATTTTCTCTTGCCTCAAAATACGCTTGATAAGTCCTGATGACTTCTAACATTTCATCCGCGGTCTGCCTGTGTTTCGGTTTTGCCCTGGTCGGCATAAAGTCGGACGGTGAAAACGCCTTTGTTTTCCGTGGGTCCCTGTGAATATTAGCCAGTGTCGCACAGATCATCCCGGCGTGGAAATCCTGCCTTTCCAGAGCTAATTGATGTCGCTCCATAAGCGCTTGAAACTCAATCGGAGTAAGGGATAAAAACTCCTCATCTGATAAATGCAAATCGTATCTCCCAATCGCCCAGAGGTCTATCCAGGCGGGAGACTTCCTCAGTTTGGGCTTGTATCCTCTTTCTTCTGAAATTGCTTTTCAAACGCCTGAGTCAAGGTCTCGATAATTCGGGGCATATCGCTGAGTAGGTTCACCATCTTACCGACATCCTTTAACGTAAGATTTTCGTCTTCGTCTATCAGGAAAGCCCATAGAAGATTTCTTACAGCTTTCAGCCGGGGATTTTTCGTAAGCTGATCATAATAAGTTGATAGCTGTGTATTCGTCTCCTCTTCGAGCCTGATAGCGGATTCCAGAGTCAAGCGCAAGTGACGCTCTTTATCCAACATGATCGGTATACCAGGTATTATTGACATTCTCCTCTCCTTTACTGGCCGGGTTATTCACCCGGCCACTGTTTTAAGGTGTGTATACATGGAGCGTGTAGGTCTTAGCCACTTTCCCAGTTTCCTTCACGTCCAGGTAAACATCTGTGATTTCCCCATCGGTGACGGCGATCGTACCGCTCTCTGCTCCGCTGGCCACAGTTTGAGATGCCGTTGCTGTCCGTATGGTGATCGTCGCCCCGGACAGAGTAGGCGTGAGCTTGATATAGGTGGAAGCCGTATTGATAGTTATGTTATAGACATAGACGGACCCGTCGAATGTGGGGGTAAAGGTCAGGGCGGCTCCGCCGTTTTCTTCCACTCCGGTCAAGTTGGTCAGGTCATCGGAAATAGTTACCGCTAAGGTGGGTTTACCGGAGACCCTTAAAGTGGCTGTGAAAGTTGTCTTGCCATCCGGCGTCAGATCGCCGGTCTTGAATTTCGTAACATAGGCGCTGAATGTCCAGGTGAAAGCCCCGGCTGTGGGTCCGGTAATCACGAATGATTGAAGCGTTCCGGCCTCGTAATCAGTCAAGAGTCCGATCTGTCCGTTAGTGTCGGATGGTATGAAGTTACCCTCTATCGGGACTTCGCCGCCGTCCTTAAGTCCGGGAATAAACTCTTTATAGGTGTCAGAGGACGCATGGCTGGTTGCTTCGATCATATCCCTGGATACTTGTAGCCCGCCGATATTGTAAAGCTCGGCAATCGTGTTCCCGTTCCTCTTTAGTACCGCTCCAAAAGCAGCAATCGCTGATGTGGTCATATATTTCCCTCCGCAAATTCTTAAATAAAAAAACCGCTCTTTAGGGCGGTTTTGAACTGTAAAGGATAATTTGACAGTTACGGATTATACCGAATGATGTAATCCGTATGGATACCTGAGATGTCCGGGTCATCGTTATTTTCGAAATCCCCGGAAGAGTCTTTTAGACAACTCCCTACATAAACTCCGCTCCCCATGATTCCGACGAACCCATTTATAGCCGTGAAGATCGCCGAATCCACAGACTCAACCCCTAAATAAGAGTCATCAAAAGAATTAATCTGGATTCTAGCCCTGGAAAAATTCGAAAACCCCTGGTGCGAGTTTTCCGGGATGTCGTCTATTACTTGTAATGTTACATAGGGTATGTTGACGTCTTGCGGGACCTTACCAACGTAGTATATTCGCTGACCTACCAACGCAATCACAGCGCTTTCGGCAAGCAACTGATTTAATAATGATTCTTTTATAGACATTACTGTACCGCCTGGTCGATTTTTTGCTTTAACTGATTTGTGATCTGGTTTATGACTCCCGGCAAGGTTGCATCAACGGCTGGACGGAAAAACGGATTCGCTGACATGGCTCCGGTATACTTTCCTTTCTTCGTGCGCCTGGGCTTTGTCCCGAATTCTACCAGGTGGTCATGTGGGGCCGTGGATTTCACCATAGCTGACCGGGGATTGTTACCGATCTTCTCAAGATGTTTAACCTTGATGCCTTTTTTAAGATTGCCGGTTGGTCCCTTTGGAGCCGCTGCCTTTACCGCCGCCTGTATAGTCTTTGCCCCTTCCATGAATAAAGGCTCTACAACATCAGGCCCAACACTTTTAATGACCTTGTCCAGTGTTTCGTTTAGTTCGTCTATTCCTTCAATCGATACTGCTACTTCTTGGGCCATTTATTCCAACCTCTCCGAGTAGTCTATTTCAAGCGTTACGTTCGCTTCATCAGGATTCCGGATTGAGATGATAGACAAGATTCTCGACCCGTACTTCATCCGCATCGAAGCGGTCACGTCCGAACGATAGCGGATGATCACCGTCCCCGATATGCTGGCGTTAAGCTGTTGTGCCAGATAGCGTCTATTTCCAACCAGGGGCTTGATCGCTCCCCATACCGTAAACTGATTGGTCCAAACGGTCGGGCCTTCCCCGGCTACCGCTGTAAGGGATTGAAAGATGATTCTTTTATTT
>CAZIQW010000224.1:0-4572 GCA_964541585.1 uncultured Dehalococcoidales bacterium
AACATATTATTGCCGAAGCTCAGAAGCGGGGAGAGGTAGCAGCTTATATTGATGTGGAGCATGCTTTAGACCGCTCCTACGCGGCTAACTGCGGCATAAAGACCGAGGAGCTATACATCTCTCAGCCGGATACAGGAGAACAAGCGCTGGAAATAACTGAAGCCCTGGTTAGAAGTGGTGCAGTGGATATTATTGTAGTTGATAGTGTTGCCGCTCTAGTTCCTCAAGCTGAAATTGAGGGCGAAATGGGTGATGCCCATGTTGGTCTGCAAGCTCGCCTGATGTCACAGGCATTAAGAAAGCTGGCAGCCGCTATTTCCAAATCGAATACAGCAGTCATTTTCATTAACCAGTTACGTGAAAAGGTAGGCATAGTGTTTGGTAACCCGGAGGTTACGCCGGGCGGTAGGGCTCTTAAATTCTATAGCTCAGTGAGAATAGACCTCAGGCGTATCGAAACTATTATGCAGAATAGCGAAGCTATGGGCAGCCGCGTAAAGGCGAAAGTTGTTAAAAATAAGGTTGCCCCTCCATTCAGAAGTGCTGAATTCGATATCATGTTCGCTCATGGAATCAGCAAAGAGGGTGACCTGATAGATTTGGGTGTACAGATGGGGCTGATAAACAAATCCGGTGCTTTTTACTCCTATGGCGAAGTTCGGCTTGGTCAAGGAAGAGAGAATGCTAAAACTTACTTAAGCCAGCAATGTGAACTTGCCGAGGAGATAGAGCAGAAGATACGAGCCTCAGCCGCTCCTGTTTCTACTCCCCAGACGGCTGGTGAAAGTATCTCATAATCCCCAGCAAATCGGGATTATAATATTATAGAAAAGTGAATAGTCAAGGCTGAGGCCTGAAACCTCGGCCTTTTTTATTTTAAAATGGAACAATTAAGAGCAAAAATAACTGCTATTAAGGCTGGAAAGAACGCTAGAGTCCAGAGATCCAATGTATTTCTGGACGGCAAATTCGCCTTCAGCCTTGATAATGAGGTGATTGTAAAGGAGTCCTTAAAAGTAGGATTGCTGCTATCCCCTGATGAGATTAAGCTGCTTACCGGGGCCGACCGTTTTCAACGTTGTCTCAATGCCGCTTTTCAATTTCTCAGCTATCGACCGCGAAGTGAAGCTGAGACCAGGCAGAGATTACTGCGGCGAGGCTATGCTGAGGATGAAATTGATAAAACGGTAGCCCAGTTAAGAAGGCTGGACCTTATTAATGACACGGCGTTTGCTGAATTCTGGAAAGAAAATCGGAATTCATTTCGCCCTCGTAGTCAGAGAATGCTTAAGATGGAATTAAGGCGCAAAGGAGTGGAGACGGAGGTTATCGACGGAGTAGTCGAGGGGATGGATGAAGCCGATAGCGCCTACCGGGCCGCTCTGGATAAAGCTCGTGTTCTGCCGGTATCCGATTATCAGGTTTTCCGTCAGCGGCTGGGCGGCTATCTGCAGAGAAGAGGATTTGGTTACGGGGTGATAAATAATATAATCAAGAAAGTATGGCAGGAACGAACGAAAGATTCGGGAATGTCATCTGATACAGCCGGAGAGGTTAGCACCATTGATTAACCACGGCATATATATTAGAAAGGGAGGAGCCGATTGAACATTACATACCTTGTATTGGGCATTGGTATTCTAGCTGCCTTTATCATAGGTATTGTGCTTGGCGCTCTATTACTCTTTTTCCTCAGAAGGGTATTAATTGGCAGACAGATGCGAATTGCGGAAAGAAAAGCCGCCCGCACACTGGCTGAATCCAGAATCGAAGCAAAGAGTATCATAGATGAAGCCAAGCAAGAGGCAGAAAAAGTAAAGAACGTGGCGGAATCGGAATACCGCCAGCGGCGCTCTGAGTTACAGCGCCAGGAAAACCGTTTAACGCAGAAAATCGATTCACTTGACCGGAAACTGGAAAATTTGGAACACCGCGACCGCAACCTGAATAATCGAGAAAAGGAAATCGAGGCTGTTCGGGCTAGTGTCATCGAAATCAAGGATAAACAACTGAAAAAGCTTGAAGAAGTATCCCAGTTGTCTACCTCTGATGCCAAGCAGTTATTGTTGGAAAACATGGAAGCGGAGATGAAAGAAGAAACCGCTCGCAGAATCCGTGACTGGGAAGGCAGTTTGAAACAACAGGCCAATGAAAAGACTCAGGAAATTCTGTCGATGGCTATCCAGCGCTCTGCATCCGAAATAGTTTCGGAAACTACTGTTTCCGTAGTCCCGATTCCTAACGACGAAATGAAGGGCAGGCTTATTGGAAGAGAAGGACGCAATATCCGGGCTCTGGAGCAGGCCACCGGTGTAGACCTGATTATTGATGATACTCCGGAAGCCGTTACCTTATCCAGCTTCGATCCGGTGAGACGCGAGGTTGCCCGGCTGGCTTTAACCAAACTCATCCTGAACGGGCGGATTCATCCGGCACGTATCGAGGAAGTGGTTGCTAAAGCTAAAGAAGAAGTGGATGCTACCATCTACAGCGCCGGAGAACAGGCTGCGATACAGGTAGGCGTCCAGGGCTTGCGCCCGGACCTGATTAAGGTTTTGGGCCGGTTGAAATATCGTACCAGCTATGGCCAGAATGTTCTGAATCATAGCATCGAGACAGCTTATCTGGCTGGTATGATAGCCGGAGAACTGGGGGCTAATGTAACCCTGGCCAAGAAAGCTGGCTTGCTGCATGACATTGGTAAAGCAATAGACCGGGAAGTGGAAGGAAGCCACGCAGCTATCGGCGCTGAATTAGTTCAGAGATGGGATAAGTCTCCGGAGGTAGCCCAGGCTATCGCAGAACATCATAATGAGGCACCGACCACCAGTATCATGGGCTATATTGTATCCGCTGCGGATGCCATCAGCGGAGCCAGACCGGGAGCCAGACGTGAATCACTGGAAAACTATATCAAGCGTCTGGAAACCCTGGAAAATATTGCCAATAGCTTCAAAGGTGTGGACAGGTCTTTTGCCATCCAGGCCGGACGTGAGATTCGGATACTGGTTAAACCGGAGGATATTAATGATATTGAATCCATCCGGTTGGCGCGTGACATAGTTAAGAAAATTGAAGAGGGTATGGAATACCCGGGACAGATAAAAGTAACCGTAATTCGCGAGACTAGAGCTGTAGATTTCGCTAAATAATGAGAAAGGCCACCTGACAATATGCTGATTCTGGCAATTGGCGATGTAATTGGAAAACCGGGCAGACAGACGGTACAGAAACTGCTGCCCGGTCTGCGCAAGCAATATGAACTGGACCTGGTTATTGCGAATGCAGAGAATGCTGCCGGAGGTCTGGGTCTAACTTTAGGTACTGCCAGAGAACTTCTGGATGCCGGGGTTGATATCCTTACTTCCGGTAATCATATATGGGACCAGAAAGAAATAATTCCTCATCTGGATAGTAATTTGCCTGTTATCCGCCCCTTAAATTATCCGCCCGGAGTACCTGGGCGGGGCTGTCTCACCCAGGATAATATCGCTGTAATCAACCTGATAGGCCGGACTTTTATCGGTAATTTCGATTGTCCCTTCCGGGCTATGGACCATTTGCTGGCGGGATTCAGGAAAAATTATTCGGTTATCATCGTGGATTTCCACGCTGAAGCTACCTCGGAAAAAGTAGCTATGGGACGTTATCTGGACGGAAGGGTGAGCGTTATTTTTGGTACCCATACTCACGTGGGCACAATCGATGCGAAAATACTGCCTAAAGGCACGGCTTATGTTACCGATTTAGGAATGACCGGTCCCCAGGATTCGGTTATCGGTGATGATGTACAATCGGTGCTTCAAAGGTTCCTGACTGCTATGCCTCATCGGTTATCAGTTGGTAGCGGGAGTAAAGTAATTTTCAACTCTGTCTTAATTAATGTGGATGATAAATCCGGACAGGCTGTTAGCATCGAGCGTATTGACCGGGAAGCGGATATTTAATGGGGAAAATAGACCTTCACATTCATACCACTGCTTCTGACGGTAAATTCAAACCGTCAGAAATAGTCCGGAAGGCCTGGGAAAACGGATTAACCCATATTGCTATTACCGACCATGATTCGATTAACGGCGTTATCCCGGCGCAAGAAGCAGCGAAAAGTTATCCCGGTATGACTGTTATCGCCGGAGTCGAAATCAATACGGAAAACGCTGCCGGGGAGCTGCATATCCTGGGCTACTTTCTGGACTGCAGCAATGAGGAATTGATATCTACCCTGGAAGGGTTACGCAACTCCAGAATAGAGCGTGCTAAAGGAATGATTGCCAGGTTGCAGAATCTGGGTGTCAATATCGATTATCAGCGGGTTAGAGCGTTAGCCGGAACAGGTTCGGTAGGCCGGCCGCATATAGCACAGGCTATGCTGGAAAAAAATTACATCTCTACGTTCAAAGAGGCTTTCATAAAGTACATAGGCCACGGCGGTCCGGCTTATGTTGAAAGGGATAAGATAACCCCGGCAGGGGCGACTCAGCTGGTGTTAAGAGCTGAAGGCGTTCCGGTTCTGGCACACCAGATCGGAAGAGCGTCGTGTAGGGAAAGAGTGTAGGGTAGGGTGTGGTGGGG
>CAZIQW010000225.1:0-4571 GCA_964541585.1 uncultured Dehalococcoidales bacterium
CCCCCACCCTATCCTACACTCTTTCCCTACACGACGCTCTTCCGATCTATGGTCAAAGACAGTGACAAAAGCAAGTCCATGAAGCTGCTCTGGACCGGTATCGGAATTACCATATTCTGGATTATCTTCAGTTTTGCAGGAATGATAGCATCAATTTTCATCAGCGGTTTTTGATGTGCTGATGCTACAGAAAATCCGGTGCTGTCTGGCCGGTAATTACCCTTGTCTTCATTGAATCCATTCAAACCTGATAGCAATACCTCAATCACTGCGGGACTCCACGGGTGTTTAGAGAAGATTCAGCTACCGGCAGAATGGTCTCGCCAAGCTCTTGCCTGATCTTTTGTGAAATTGTATAATTGTTCTAATGCAAAACATACAAATATTCCAGACCAGTGAAACATTCCGTGTTTAAAAAAGCAGCGAAGGGAACTGACTCCTCTCCTGAAGCAGATAGGGGGCGCCTGTTTCCAGCTTTAAAACGGCTTCCTGCCAGCCGGATGAGACTGATTTTCCTCTTGCTTGGAATCGTAATCCTCGCGTTCATAACAGTGCCGATACTTAAAATGGTACTGGCATCTGAGCCCTCCGTTCTATTAGATACACTATTGGATTCACAGGTGACTGCCTCTATTCTCTTAACCCTGTATGCTGCCTTGATTGCCACAATCATCGGATTTATTCTGGGGGTACCGCTGGCCTATCTGCTCGCAAAATCAAATTTTCGCGGGAAAAGACTGATTGAAGGTTTGATCGACCTGCCAATCGTGGTTCCCCACTCTGCCGCAGGTATTGCTCTCCTTTTTGTCTTCGGACGTAATTTCTTTATGGGTAAAGCATTTGATGCCGTTGGTATTCAGTTTTTGGATTCATTAGCCGGTATAGTCATCGCAATGCTTTTCGTCAGTGTGCCCTTTCTTATCGATTCCGCCAAAGAAGGTTTTAAGAAGGTCGACACGCGTCTGGAAAACGTGGCAAGGACGCTGGGTGCTTCGAACTGGCAGGCTTTCACCAGGATATCTTTTCCGCTTGCCTGGCGCAGCATTGTGGCCGGCAACATCATGATGTGGGCCAGGGGTATTAGTGAGTTTGGGGCGGTTATTATTATCGCCTATCACCCAATGATAGCTCCGGTGCTGGTATATGAGAAGTTTGAAACTTACGGACTTAACTATGCCCGTCCGGTTGCCGTTATTCTTATCCTAATCTGCCTGATAGTCTTTATTACATTGAGGCTGTTAGTTTATCGAGGAGATAAGTCTTGATCAGTATCAGTGATTTATCAGTGGAACTCGGAGACTTTACCCTGAAAAATGCCTGCCTGGATGTGAAGGACGGAGAATACATGGTCGTTCTTGGTCCAACCGGCGCCGGTAAGACTGTTTTACTTGAATCGATCGCCGGGTTATACCCGATAAAGCAAGGACACATCCGGTTAAGAGGTAAAGAGGTAACCAGTCTCGAACCAGCCAGGCGAAACGTCAGTATTGTCTATCAGGATCATGCCCTCTTCCCGCACCTTTCGGTAAAAAATAACATCATATTCGGGCTCAAAGTAAAAAAGAAATCCGGCGATGACATCCAGACAGCATTGGAACAGGTGGTAAACCTGCTTGGTATCAGTTCCCTGTTGCATCGTCAGCCCTCGACGCTGAGTGGTGGAGAACGGCAGAAAGTGGCTATGGCCCGGGCGCTTTGCGTTCGGCCGGACGTACTTCTCCTCGACGAACCCCTGTCTGCTCTGGACCCTTATACTCGTGAAGAGGTGCAGTATGAACTGCGTCAGTTACAGAGGTCACTGCATATTACCGCTCTGCATGTTACCCATGACTTCGAGGAGGCTATCGCTCTGGGGGACCGTATCGCTGTTATAGGGGAGGGAGAAATAAAACAGGTGGGAACACCGGAAGAGATTTTCCGCCAACCCAATTCCGAGTTTGTTGCCCGTTTTGCGATGTCCCGGAACATCTTTCCCGGCCAGATAGAAAGTCCATCCAATGGAGATTACCTGTTCAATACAGGCAGCGCTAAGTTTGTTATCGCTAAAAATAATACCGGTGCTAATCGCGCCACTATCAGGCCGGAAGATATACTATTATCTCTCGAGCCCTTACATTCCAGTGCCAGAAATACATTCGCCGGAGAAATCATCCGTATTACGGACAAGGGATCAACTCTCTACATAACCGTAGACCTGCCTCCCGAAATCTCGGTGCTGATTACACGCAATTCTTTCAGAGAGATGAATCTCTCTCGCGGGATGAAGGTCTACGTTACGTTCAAGGCATCAGCCGTTCACACTTTTTGAGTATGTCAAAAAATTTTTAAAGGAGGTTATACAATTTATGTCTGGAAACAACAAGGTCAAATTTATCTCCCTCTTCTTATCAGTCCTTATCATGTTGAGCATGCTCGCAGCCTGTGCTCCCGAAGCACAGCCGTCACCCGCAGCCACCACCCCACCCCCTACATCGGCTGCGCCAACTTCACCATCGACAACCGCTCCCACTCCTGTTGAGTATTCCGGGAAACTCCCCATATTCAACGCAGGGAGTCTGACAGTCCCCTGGGCTGCGGTAAACGAAGGGTATAACCAGATTTATCCGGATGTGGAAATATTGAATGAAGCGGGTGGCAGTGCAACTACGATTCGAAAAGTAACCGAACTGGGAAAAGAATGCGGTGTTATCGGTTCAGCAGACTACAAGCTTGTCCCGGAACTCATGTTCCCTGACTTTGCAGATTGGTACATCATCTTTGCCTCAAACCAGATGGTACTCTGTTACACCGATAATTCCAAATTCGGCAGCGAAATTAATGCCGATAACTGGTATCAGATATTGCAGCGGGAAGGTGTAACCTACGGGCGCAGTGATCCCGACCAGGACCCGTGCGGTTATCGCACTCTAATGGTCTGGCAGCTTGCAGAAAAACACTATCAAGCAGCCGGCATTTACGACAAGCTGTACGATGCTCCCGGAGATACGATGAGAGCCAAGTCCGTTGACCTGATCGCTCTTCTGGAGTCCGGTGACCTGGACTATGCCTTCGAGTATGACTCTGTGGCTAAACAGCATAATCTTAAATATGTCTCACTACCGGAACAAATCAATCTCTCCAGTGCTGAACATGAGAGTGATTATGCTCAGGCAAAGGTAAACATAAAGGGGTCCAAACCAGGCGAGACTATCGAGATGGTCGGTGAACCAATACTCTACGCAGTAACTGTCCCCAAGGACTTCCCGGACCAAGAACTGGCTATTAGCTGGGTGGAGTACCTGCTTAGCGATAAAGGTATAGCCGCTTTGGAGTCCGCAGGCCAGAGCGCCACCAAACCGGCGGTAGCCAGTGATAAATCCAAACTGCCGGCAGCATTGCAAAAGTACGTAAAATAAACTGACGAAAGACCGGAGGCCTCATCATGATGAGGCCTCCGGTATTATAACGCGGCCGGGTTATTATGAGAGTTACTGACGTCTGTGTCTGAAGAATTGAACCAGGCGGCTTATCCATCTATCTTTAAACGATGTCCGGCCACTGGTTCCGGGGACTTTTTTCGCAGCGATAAAGCCGGGCTGCTTCTGCAACTCCTTTAAAGACCTGACCTGCGCTTCCAGGTCGTCCGGCTCTCCTCTCCTGACGAGAATATACGGGCTAACCGTTTTTATATGCTGGGACAACTGGTTTGATTCCTCAATTATTTAACCCAAAGTACCTGCCGGTTTCAGCGTCTTTTCCGCTCATTTACCAAGATGACTTTTAGCGGCCTCTATCCAGCCTTTTACATCGTCAGCAGTGAAGCCAAACTCGCGGGGAACCCGTACCTTACCGGAAGAGACCGCTTCCTGACATATACGGTAAAGCTCCTTCGGTTTTGCATCAGCCAGCTGGTCCAGAGAACGGATACCGGCGCCATGCACTAACAATTCAACGACTTCGTCGTTAAAAACCGGGAGAACAAGACGGGACATGAAGCCGGCCATTTCCAGGAAGGGCCGGGCGCGAGTCTCACTGATGCCAAGAGTTGAAGCAACTTGAGTAACGTTGGCCAGGCTTAACTCGCCCACAGTAGTAATTCCGGCTTTTGACAAGCTGTCCGCTGTCTTGATTCCGATGCCATCTATCTCTCTGACGGGGAGGCTGCCAAGGTCAACCCAGAAAAGAACTTTTACCTTTGCCTTATCGACCTTTTGCCCCGCCTGCGGCTGCTGTCGTATTACACGTCCACGCCCTTCTTTACCGGCAGCCTTTACTTCTTCAATGCCGGCAGCATGCGGCTCGAACTGCCACTCCCCGGATTTCAATAGTTTTACCGCTTCATCCAGCGTCAACCCCACCAGGGCCGGCACAGTATCTCCCTTTGCCGTACCACCAACAGCCGGTGCGGGTTGAGCCCCGGGCTCGTCGACTGAACTGACGAATGAGATACGAATAGTAGACAGCAGGCCGGGGTCAATGCCACCCCGGGCTACATCCGCTGAAGAAATGGGCTTGATTGACATCTTTCCCCGGGAGTCGGAGGTCACCGCCACCTTGAGTTCCAAATCGGCATTACTGAGCATCATATTCAC
>CAZIQW010000226.1:0-4563 GCA_964541585.1 uncultured Dehalococcoidales bacterium
GGTTCTCCGGATTGAATATGTATCTGACGGGCTCCCGGCGCCAGTTCTACTATATCGGGTGTGAGTAAATCCTGGACCCGGGAGTAGATATCCACGATATGTCCCAGCCTCGCCAGTTCCCGGGTTATTTCCCGGATGTAAATACTCATACCCCCGGTATCTCCCGTTCCGGGTTGCTCCAGAGGAGAGCTGTGGACACTGAGAATCGCTATTTTCGGCTGCTTGTCTGCCATCTTCTTAAATTTAACTTTGAACCTTTAACTTTTGACTTTGATATTATTCCTCATCCCCCATACTTATCCGGCAGTGAAACAGAGGGATTTCTTTCCCGCCCAGATGGTATTTATATTGCTCGGAACCCTTTAAAAAATCAAATTTCCTCTTTTTTTTCTGGATACTATCCTGAATACATCTGGCTTTAGATATCAGACCAACGCTCAGAGATTTATATTCCGGGTTATAAGAGCTATTATACAGGTAAATATTTCCGTTGTAATCGAAATACATTACCATGGCAACAGGATTACCGCCGGATTCAAGTATACCAATTTTTAAAAGGCTCTCCTCGGCCAGAGATTCGGCAAGGGACCGGAAAAAAGTCTGCATTTCCGGTGTCATGAATTCGGCTTTGTCCTGCCGCGCTTCCGGGAAAAGCTTGAGAAAGGCTTCAACAGCCTCCGGCATCCGGTTTTTGTCTTCAACAACTTGATAACCGGTTTCATTGAACGCTTGCAGATTGCGCATTTTACGCCTGAGTTCATGTCTCTGTTTGCGACTTAATAGCTGCAGGTATTCGTCCCATCCCCGGGGTAACTCTATTTCCAGTGAGACATCAACCTGACTGAGAGAGACCTGATAGCGGCGTTCCCGGGCCAGGGGTACCAGGTGGGTCATGATAGCGGAGTCATTTCGCAACGGTTCCAGGTCGAGACAGTTTATCCCTTTATGCCGGAAATCATCGAGTATGGCGTTAAAAAATTCCTTCTCCATTCCTGGAGTGGTGACGAAGTCCTGATAATCGCAGACATTGATACTTCCGATGACCGAAGCAGTGTTATTTCGAATCTGGAGGGGAGCAATACCGATTATTTTTTCGCCCCGCCTTACCGCCCGGAGGTATAGTTCTTTTCCGGTACCGAAGCTTTTCCACCACACTCTTAACCAGGAAGGTAAAACGAAGACCGTGTCCCACCTTAGATTGGAATCAGGGTCGGTATAACAGGCCGTCAAACTATCGAAATCTTCAGGTGTAGTTTTCAGACTATTCGACAATGATTTTCCTTACAATTTCCCTAATTTGATAAGATGAACTGATTATAAAAAATCGGGGATTTTCCGGACTCGTCATTGGATAATCCCTGTCGATTGAAATTCTTAAGGATATTATATCACAGGGGCTGCATTGCTTCTCTTAGTTCCCGGATGAATATCTGCAGGCTGTTTAGCGTCGGGTCTGCCTTCATCAGATGGATTATCTTGCTGCCCACAATTACACCGTCGGCGATTTGCGCAACGTGCCTGGCTTGTTCTGGCGTGGAGATGCCGAAACCGACGCAGAGAGGCTGTCCCGCAATCTTGCGGACCCGGCCAATAAACTCGTCTATTCCGGCGGGTAAGCTGTTTCTGGCTCCGGTTACCCCGGCCACCGAAACCAGATAAATAAAACCGCGGGACTTTTCGGCGATGAGGCTAATACGTTCCGGAGTACTGGTGGGTGACAGGAGATAAATCAAGTCCAGTCCCTGTTCCCTGGTGGCACATTCCAGAGATACTCCTTCCTCAGGAGGCAGGTCCGGTATAATCAGACCGTCAATACCGGTATCGATGCAGGCCCGGCAGAACTTGTCCGGACCGTAATTCAATACCGGATTGAAATAGGTCATGAATACCAGGGGGATTTCAGTCTTTTGTCTTAGCTTCTTCGCGATATCCAGGCAAATTTCCGGAGTTACGCCATTTTGCAGGGCCTGATGGCTGGATTCCTGGATAGTAGCGCCGTCAGCCAGAGGGTCGGAGAAAGGTATGCCGAGTTCAATAATGTCAGCTCCGTTCTCCGCCATCAGGGGTACTGCCTGTAATGTGGTTTCAATATTCGGATAGCCTGCCGTAATATAGGGGATAAGGGCTTTGTGCCCCGGTTTCTGAAAAACAGAAGCGATACGGCTCATCGGTTCACCCCCAGCGCGTCCATGACGATTTGTAAATCTTTGTCACCCCGGCCTGAAAGATTAATGAGTATAATTTGCTCTCTGCTCAGTTTCGGGGCCAGCCTGGCGGTATAGGCAACAGCGTGTGAGGATTCCAGGGCCGGGATAATGCCGTCGGTCCGGGAGAGAAGCTGAAACCCTTCCAGGGCTTCGCTGTCCGTAATACCGACGTAAGAAGCCCTCCCGATATCCTTAAGATAGCTGTGCTCGGGCCCGACGCCGGGGTAGTCCAGCCCGGCGGAGATACTGTAAGCTTCCTGTATCTGCCCGTGTTCATCCTGCAGAATATAAGACCTGGAACCATGCAGGACGCCTACCCTGCCGGCTACCAGTGGAGCGGCATGCCAGCCGGTATCCAGTCCTCTTCCGGCAGCTTCAACGCCAATCAGCTTCACCTCTGTGTCATCGATGAAAGAAGAGAAAATCCCCATCGCATTGCTGCCG
Organism: uncultured Dehalococcoidales bacterium; assembly: GCA_964541585.1. Taxonomy (GTDB): domain Bacteria; phylum Chloroflexota; class Dehalococcoidia; order Dehalococcoidales; family UBA3254; genus CAZIQW01. The sequence continues at coordinate 2,652 of CAZIQW010000226.1, forward strand.
CCGCCCACACAGGCGATGATATAGTCCGGCAGACGGCCGGCCTGTTCCAGTATCTGGTTCCGGGCCTCCCTGCCGATTACAGATTGAAAATCTTTCACCAGGGATGGATAGGGATGAGGGCCTACCACTGAGCCGAATATATAATAAGTGTTTTCGCAGTTGGTCACCCAGTCGCGGATAGCCTCATTGACTGCATCCTTCAAGGTGCGGCTGCCGCTGGTAACGGGTACCACTGTCGCGCCAAGCAGTTTCATGCGGAAGACATTGGGTGACTGCCGGCGGATATCTTCTTCGCCCATATAGATGACGCATTCCATGCCCAGCAAGGCGCAGACTGCCGCTGTGGCTACCCCATGCTGCCCCGCCCCGGTCTCGGCAATAATTCTTTTCTTGCCCATCCTCCTGGCCAGTAGTCCCTGCCCCAGCGCGTTGTTGATTTTGTGCGCGCCGGTATGGGCCAGGTCTTCCCGCTTGAGAAAAATACGGGCTCCGCCAAGATGCCGGGATAAGCCTTCCGCCGGAAAAAGCGGCGTAGGCCGGCCGATATAATCACGGCACAGGACTTTAAATTCCGACCAGAAAGCAGGCTCGGTTTTAATCTCTTCATAAGATTTCACCAGCTGGTCGAGGGCCGGTACCAGCGTTTCCGGGACGAACCGGCCCCCGTGTTCTCCGAAGTAACCCCTTGCATCAGGCAACATGTACGACCTCCTTGATCTCCTGCATCAGTCTCTCGAATCCTTCAGGGTACAGGGACTGGCGGCCGTCGGATACAGCCTGCGCCGGGTCGTGATGCACTTCGACAATCAGCCCGTGCGCCCCCACCGCGATGGCCGCCCGGGACAGGGGGATAACATATTCTCTTCTTCCGGCTGCATGGCTGGGGTCGATAATTACCGGGAGATGGCTGGCCTCTATTATACAGGGAATAGCGCTGATATCCAGGGTATTCCGGGTATTATCGGCAAATGTACGGATGCCCCTTTCGCACAGAATAACCCGGCTATTTCCCTCTGACAGGATATATTCGGCCGACATCAATAACTCATCAATTGTCGCTGCCAACCCACGTTTGAGCAGTACCGGCTTTCGGGTATGACCGGCCTTCCGCAGAAGAGCATAATTTTGCATATTCCGGGCACCTATCTGGATTATATCCGCATATTCTTCCACCATTTCTATATTGGATATATCGGTAGCTTCAGTAATGATGAGCAGACCGGTCTCCTGACGGACTTTAGCCAGAATTTTTAAACCTTCCTCCCCCAGTCCCTGAAAGCTGTAGGGCGAAGACCGGGGTTTATAAGCCCCTCCCCGGAACACCTCCGCCCCAAACCGTTTCACTATCCCGGCGATGGTTATCGCCTGCTTTTCGCTTTCAACGGCGCAGGGACCGGCCATGAATACCGGCTTTTCTCCGCCGATGGTAATGTCTCCGATTGTGATGGTAGTAGACTGGGGATGCGTCTCGCGGCTGACCAGTTTATAAGGTCTGGTGACCCGCAAACATTCCTTGACCCCATCCAGAGAAAGAAATTGCGAATCCTCAACGTAGCCCTGGTTGCCCACAATGCAGATTGCCGTCCTTAACGAGCCGGGTATAGGAATACCGCGGAAGCCCAGGTCTTCGATTCGATTGACCACACCCTGCACCTGCTCTTCAGTAGCATCATTTTTCATTATCACTAACATGATTCTCTTACTTCTCCATGATTCATCATAAACTTGCAGCCACCATCTTTCGCCCTGTTGATGAAATCTCTAATCTTCCGAACGTCTTTTCTGCCCCCGGTCTCTACCCCTGATGAAACATCTACACCCCAGGGACTTACCTCCCGGACCAGTTGTCCGGCGTTTTCCGGCGTCAGCCCTCCGGCAACGATTACCGGAAATAGACGAGATCGGAAGAGCA
>CAZIQW010000227.1:0-4558 GCA_964541585.1 uncultured Dehalococcoidales bacterium
AAAACATACCTGCATATTTACTGGACAACAAATTCTGCATCGGCAGATTTTCTAAATATCCCCGGAAATTTTTTCGATGCCCTTCTATCAGGGAAAGGCCGCTGTTTTTTGAATTTCTTAAGCGCCTGGCCCAAAAAGAAAATCTGGAAGGATGGATTATATTTCCTGAGGACGATGAAACGCTTATTTTTCTCTCCAGGTATAAATCGCTGCTGGAAAGATATTATCGGATACCGGTACCACCCTGGGAAGTAACCCGCTTTGCTGTTGAGAAAAGACTAACCTGCCTGCTTGCGGATAAGTTCGATATCGCTACTCCGCGGACTTATTATCCCCTGGATATTCAGGAATTAAGAAGCACAGAGATAAAATTTCCGGCTGTATTAATATTATCGGTAAACAGGTCGATGGACATGGAGCCCATTCAAAGAAGCATTCTGGTCAAGGACCGCCAGGGGCTGTTGCGGCTGTTCAGGGAAACCCTGGAGGTAACCCCGGATGCGAAATTGATGGTACAGGAGACAATTCCGGACGGAGAGAATCATCGATTTTCAGTGTTTTCACTTTGTAAAACCGGCGAGTTGCTGGGAAAGGTGTCAGTTAGAAGAATAAGACAGTACCCGGTGTATTCCGGTTATGCTGTTAACTGTGCCGTTTTAATATCTATGCCTGGACTGGAGGAAACCGCTCGAAGATTCTTAAGGGCAATGGGGTATTACGGACTATCTGAGATCGAATTCATACTGGATGCCCGGGACGGCAAATATAAGCTGATTGAGATGCATGCACATACCCGGGAATGGTATACTCTGGCTGCCAGAGCAGGGATTAATTTGCCCTATCTGCTTTATTGCGATTTGCTGGGTCTTAAATATAAAAGTCCCCCGGAATTTTCCGGGAATATCCGATGGCTGTATCTGTCGACTGATCCGTATGTATCGCCTGGTGAAATAGCCGGAAGTCGGAAGAAAATATCAGATTACATCAACTTGCTGAAGGGGTTGAGTAATGGCATCTTACTATTTTTAAAAGATCCCCTGCCCATTATGGCCAGGGTATTCCTGATATCTTGTTTATGGATTAAGCATAAATTCTAAATGGCGCAATCCCTTATTCAGCGGAGTAGCTGAATAAGGTGGAGTTATGAAAGTCCTGCATCCATCTAATTTACAGCTTCCCTCATTTGAATTGAGAAACGATACCCGATTCCCCGTTCTGTTAATATTAACTGCGGACGGCTCGGATCCTTTTCGATTTTCTGCCGCAGGTATCGGATATAAAGCTTCACAAAACTCTTATCACTGATATAATCCGGCCCCCATACTTTTCGCAGCAGTTCTTCGTGGGTTACCAGCCAGCCCCGGTTCTCGATTAAACAGGTTAATAATTTAAACTCAGTCGGAGAGAGTTTAACCAGTTGTCCCCTTATGTAGACCTCATGACTGCGCCAGTCTACTTCCATCTCGGGATGATGGAAGGTAACGGGCTTTTCCTCGCGTTTGACTGAAGTAGAACGCCGCAGCACGGCTCCCACCCTGGCAATCAACTCCATATTATCGGGCGGTTTGTTTATTAAATCATCTGCTCCTAGATTGAATCCCTTTAAAATATCTGATTTTTGCTTGCTGGTGATTAGCATTATTATCGGGACATCGCTCATATCCCGGACTCTGCGGCATACCTCCCACCCATCCATCTCAGGCAAACCTGTGTCCAGCAGTATCAGGTCCGGCCGGTTAGTAAACAATTTCCTGAGACCGACCTGACCGTTTTCGGCCGTAATCACCTCATAACCGGCATTTTGAAGCCAACTTCGAACACGCTCTGAAAACCCGACATCATCATCAATCACCAGAATGTTTTCCTTTGCCTCCTGTATCACGGCAAACCCCCTTTACAGGATTTTTTAAATGGTTGGATAGGCCACAATATTCATCAAGATATGCTCTCAATGATTTTATTCTAACCTGATGCACACCAAATTCTATCCGCCAAAGCTTAGATTTCCCACTTATTTTTATTGCCGCAATCATCAAGGTTTAACTCAGGACTATTACGCAAACTCGCCATGCTGTCGTGCATCATTATGCCTAACTGAAAAATAAATGGTTTTCAGGAACTGCAGATTAAGATTGCAGGAGCTTTTATTCTAACCGCGCTTTAACTTCGCTCAAACGGTTTTTTAACAACGTCATTTTATACTATTCATAGTAAGGTGATATATAGTGGATATGCTAAGGGAGGCAGTGAATGATAAATGTCGGCGTGGTCGGCTGTGGTTATTGGGGGCCTAAGCTAATAAGGAACCTTTATGAGCTCCCGGACTCGAACCTTTTAATGGCCTGTGATTCTGATGTTGTGAAGCTTAAGCAAATGAAAAGGCAGTATCCTTCCGTGGAGATGATCTGTGATTTTAACGACCTCCTTCAGGATGGAATAGACGCTATTGTTGTTGCCACCCCAGTTAATACTCATTACACCCTGGCTAAAGAGGCTTTGAATCACGATAAACACGTACTGGTGGAAAAACCGATGACTGCCTCGAGCCAGGAAGCAAGAGAGCTTATCAAGATAGCTACCCTCCGGAACCGGGTATTAATGGTGGGACATATCTATGAATTTCATCCCGCGGTTGATTTTCTAAAAAGACTGGTCCGGGAAAATATATTAGGCGATATCTATACCATAGATGCTCACCGACTTAATCTCGGTCTGTTCCGCAGAGATGTAAACGTTATCTGGGACCTGGGGCCGCATGATATATGCATTATGTTGTCAATAATGAATGATGAACCGGTTTCCGTCAGCGCCCGCGGCTCCGGTCACCTTGACTCGAACCTGTGCGACCTGGCTTACCTGGAACTTATATTCGCGAATGGAACTACTGCCTATGTTCACTTGAGCTGGCTGGACCCGCGCAAGGTCCGTCAGGTTACCATAATAGGCAGTCGGAAAATGGCTTTCTACGATGATGTGGCTGAGTCAGAGAAGATTCGGATCTATGATAAAAGATGCGGTTTTACCTCCAGCAGGAATAATGGAGACTCGGCAGATTGGCCGCCACATTATCACTCCGGAGATGTCGTAATTCCATCGATACCTAATACTGAGCCTCTGAGGATAGAATGCGACCACTTCCTCAGGTGTATTCAAGATGGTACTACCCCTGTAACTGACGGGCTGGCAGGACTGAAGGTAATTCGTATTCTGGAGGCAGCGAACAAATCTCTGCTGAACGGCGGACAGAGGATTGACCTGGATCCGATCAGGACGTTTGATAATACCTTCCAAAAGCAATTCATCTAAAAATAATTATTACAGCGTATTGTACCCTGACTACGGGCTTCTGTTTCTGGCGATGAACTGCAGCAACACCTGCTTTCCCGTTACTCACGCAGATGTTGCTTTTTGCATTTATTATACAAATTATGTAAACTGCTATTGAACTGCACCGAAAGGGTTTAACAATTCCTTAATATTTTTAGCGTACCATGAGTATAAAGGCAGCCGGTGTATGGCGATTAAGAAGATTTTGGTAGTCGATGACGATGTAAAAATCGTAGAGCTGGTAAAGCTCTATTTAAAACATGACGGGTATAATGTAATTACAGCTTATGACGGCCGCGAAGCTCTCCGTCTGGCGCGTGAGTTGAGTCCTGATTTAATAATTCTGGATATCATGCTGCCGGGTATAGACGGACTGGAAATTTGCCGTATTCTACGGGTTGAATCTGCAGTCCCTATCATTCTGCTTACCGCCCGGACCACCGAACAGGACCGCATAGTGGGTCTGGACATAGGAGCTGATGATTATGTAACCAAACCTTTCAGCCCCAAAGAGCTGGCTGCGAGAGTTCGGGCTGTATTCCGCCGCACCCCTGATGAAGCGCTTCAGCGCGGTCCGGAAGAGTTGCGTTTCGGGAATCTGGTTGTCAACTTCCCCAGACATGAAGCTTATCTTGACGGCAAACCTATAAACCTGACTCCGGTCGAATTTAAACTCCTTGGAGTTCTTGTTCGGGAACCAAACAGAGTTTTCACCAGGACACAGCTAATCGAAAAAGTGCTGGGATATGATTTCGAAGGATATGACCGCACTATTGATGTCCATATACTTAATCTTCGCCGGAAACTGGAACCGGATGCCAATTATCCCCGGTACATAAAAACGGTTTACGGTTCAGGTTACAAGTTTACCGGAGGCAATGATTGATTCATAGTTTGCACTTCAGGTTAATGGCATCTTTCATCCTGGTGATAGTTATCGCTGTCGGTACCGTGTCCTTTTTTGTAGCTTCGAACAGCTGGGATGAAATTAAACGTTACGAGCAATATAACAATGACGTTCGCGCTGCCAGGGTTGAGCTTGTTGTGTCCAGCTATTACCTCTCTCAGGGAAGCTGGGAAGGGGTCCAGCCTCTGGTCGAGCAGCTAAGTACGATGGAAGAGAACCGGATTATTCTCACTGATATTAACGGCATAGTAATCGCTGATTCCAGAAACGAAATGGTCGGAAAGGAGTACAACTCTGCCGGAGATGGAAGACCGTTGTACCGTC
>CAZIQW010000228.1:0-4555 GCA_964541585.1 uncultured Dehalococcoidales bacterium
AATATTGAAATCAGCCAACCTCTGCAGGGCTTCATATTGAGAAATGCCCTGAGAACCGGCCCATTTTGCCAGTTCTTCCAGACTATGCTGTCCGATGCCCCGGCCGGGGACATTGATTATGCGCATCAGGCTGATAGTATCGTAAGGATTCAAAACAAGCCGCAGATAACTGATGACGTCTTTGACTTCCCGCCTTTCATAGAAGCGGGTACCGGCTATCAGTTTATAAGGTAACCCGTAACGCACGAAAGCCTCTTCAATCACCCGTGACTGGGCATTGGTACGGTACATCACGGCACAGTCGCCCAGCCTGGCTTCACCGGAGTCCACCAGTCTCTCAATTTCCTTAACTACAAACTGGGCTTCCTCCTGTTCGGTATAAGTTTCAACCACGTTGGTAAGCTCGCCCGGTTCATTACTGGTCCAGAGTTCTTTGTGCTTCCGCTGCCGGTTGACCTGGATAACATAAGAAGCAGTCTCCAATATCCGTCCGGTGGAACGATAATTTTGTTCCAGATAAACCACTTTGGCATCCGGGAAATCCTTCTCAAAATTCAGGATATTCCTCACATCGGCATATCGCCAGGAGTAGATAGACTGGTCAGGATCGCCAACCACACAGAGATTGCGGTACTTTCCAGCAATTTGCTTTACCAGCTCATACTGCGTCAGATTGGTATCCTGGAATTCATCCACCATGACATGGATATATCTTTCCTGGTATTTCTTTAAGATTTCCGGATGCTTCTCGAAGAGAATCACCGTACGCATCAGCAAATCGTCGAAATCCAGAGCCATGCTTTCAGCCAGTAGTCGCTGGTAGCGCTCATATACACGCCCAACCACTTCATCGAAATAGCTGCGGCTTCCCAGGGTACAGTCCTGGGGAGATAGCATCCGGCTTTTAGAGGCACTGATTCCTGAAAGTATCGCTCTGGGAACATACTTTTTGGGATCAAGGTTCAGTTCTTGAAGTCCGCGCTTTATCAGGCTGATTTGATCATCGTCATCGTAAATGATGAATCCGGGATCAATGCCGATAGCCGAGCCGTCGCGGCGCAAAATACGCGCACAGATGGCATGAAATGTCCCGATTGTCAGACTGCCGAGGGAACTGCTCACCAGCCCCTGAAGCCTCTCAACCATTTCACGCGCCGCTCTATTGGTAAACGTGACTGCCATTACCCGGTGAGGATTGATGCCGCAGGTATTAACCAGATAGGCTATGCGGTGAGTAATAACCCGTGTTTTCCCGCTTCCGGGACCGGCCAGAATGAGAACCGGACCTTCAATTGTCTCTACAGCTTCTTTTTGGGCAGGATTGAGTTTGGTTAATATATCCATTAAGCTATTATAACATCGGAATGGGCTGTATGGCGATTAGCCAAAAGAACAGTTTTCGCCTAATCCCATTACCCGTGGAAATATGACATTTATGGCGGACAATGAGCACAAATAGAGCGAAAGAGAGAAGTGCTCAAATAGCGGTCGCCCCGGTCGGGCAAAAGTGTAACTATAATACCCCGGCCTATCTCTCTAGCAAGGTGCAAAGCCCCAGCTACGGCTGCCCCGCTGGACATCCCCACAAACAGGCCTTCCTTGACCGCCAGCAATCTGGCAATCTCAAAGGCTTCTTCATCCTCGATAGTAATCTTCCGATCCAGAGCGTCCGGATTATAGATTTTGGGCACAATGGCCTCGGTCATGTTCTTAAGTCCCTGTATCGCATGGCCAATTGTCGGCTCCACCCCTACAATTTTCACTTCGGGCTTCTTTTCTCGAAGGTATTTACTCACTCCCATTAAGGTGCCGGTAGTGCCCATTCCGGCTACAAAGGCATCCACTTCGCCCTCTGTCTGGGACAGGATTTCAGGCCCGGTAGTCAAATAATGGGCCAGGACGTTGGCTTCATTGCTGAACTGGTCCGGCAGATAATATTTGTCCGGCTCGTTATCCACAAAATCACGAGCACGCTTTATGGCGCCATCGGTTATCTCTTTAGCCGGGGTTAACACAATATCAGCGCCAAAAGCCTCCAGTATGCGACGTCTTTCCTGGCTGACGCATTCGGGCATAAACAGTTTGACCCGGTAACCTTTAATAGCGCCTATCATAGCCAGGGCAATGCCCATATTGCCGGAGGTGGCTTCTACAATGGCTTTATCTTTTGTCAGCTCACCGGTCTCCTCAGCTTTCTGAATCATATAATAAGCAGCGCGGTCCTTGATGGAACCGCCGGGATTACTCCCCTCTATCTTGGCAAAGACCTTTACCCCCGGGCTGGCATTCAGGTTTACCAGTTCCACCAGCGGGGTATTCCCGATGATATTCAACAGGCCGAATTGTTTTCTGGATATTATTGTCATTCTTCCCCCGGTAATCCGCTTCTAATCTTCACGCTTAGTTTACGGCATTCCGGGGGAAGGGTCAAGAATAAATCTAAACGTTTGTTGGGCAAAGAAAGCACAGGGGTACCGTCCAAACCGCCAACGCGAACCTTTAGACCTGGATTTTCCGGGATTATCTGGCTGTAGCCAGACTCTTCTCCAGTTCGGTCCGGGTAAGATTCAAAATTACCCTGTCGCCGGCTTTTTCTATGTTGCTCATGGGCACTCGCAATTTTTTCGTCATTCCCACCTTCACAATAAGATGCTCAATTGTGACCCTGGGAATATTTAAATCAACATCTACCACTTTTCCAATTCTGTTAGCGTTCTTGTCCAGCACTTCCTTCCCGATAAGTTCACTGGCATTCATCAGTCCCACCTCCACACATTTTTTCGGTCGACACGGGTATTCTAACACCCTACAATCATTATATATTAGCGTTAATGTATACCGTACGCTTTAAGCATAAATATAGCATTATTTAGATGTATACGGGCATTTTACCTATTTCTGATAACCATTTCCACGGATTAAAAGTCCTTGCCGTCAGGGTAAAATGTTACTTACCGGCATCAAGTTAGAAGTAAAAAAATAGCAGCTGCATAGATTGAGATGGAAGTAAGTACGATTAAGGAGTGAAGCGCAAATGATTACCAGACAAGCTGTAACTTATGAGACATGGTCTGATTTTAAAGGCGAGTTGCAAAGGCGCTCAGGGGTCGTGCTGCTCAATAATCTATGGCTTAAAATAAAACCGAAATCCCCCCTGCCCTGGTCTGAATATCATATGAACGAAGCATTAAAACATCTCTCCAACCGCGACTAACCGGAGACAGGCAGGTTCCTGTATTTTACAAGTTAAATTTCCCGGTTTTCAGCTATCGGTTAATCAACTCTTCACCTGCTCGCGAAACAGAACGCTGATTCCTGAGAACCGCTCCCTGCCTTTTAAAATGAACCCATGGTTGCAGGGTATATCGCGATATCACCGTTTATAAAGCCCTGGTTCCCGCGGTTACCTGATTTTTTTCCGGTTTGAAACTATCCCGATAATAGTACCGATAAGCACCGCCGCTGCCAGTAGTGCCCAGGAAACAGGCTGATTTATTAGTCCCCATAACCTGCCAGGAACTATAGAGGTTGAAGAAGGATTATCCGCCTCCGCAGGCTCGGTTAACGCTTCAGCCTCAGCGGTGATTGCTGCTTCCGGTGATTGACTCGTCTCAACTGTAAACTTTCCTGTGTTTCCGTTAATATCCACCGAGTATTCCCCGGGCGCACTTTCACTGGTTTCGAAAACCACAACTTCACTCTGGTTTGCGTCAAGCGATACCTCCTGACTGTCGATTTCAAAATCATCAACCTTCAGTATTACGGTATATTTGCCTGGGGCATTGCCCCAATTGGATACCGTAATCTGTATCTTTATCACTTCATCCGGCAGGGATTTCTCTGGATATACGGTCAGCCCGGACAGGCTGAATTTGGGCGTTTGAAGCATGGGAATCTGGGCCAGCAAGGCGTATCTCCCAAACTTGCTTATTTTGGCTGAAACTGTCCTGGAGAGGGTATCCACCTCGCTTTTCAGGGACTGCCATCTGGAGCCTTCCCAGACGGCGATAGACAGGCTGTTCTCATCCGCACCTTCCGGAAGGGCCTGAGGTTCGTACTTCAGTGTTAGAGTGACCGGAGGTTCAAAAACAGCCCCCTCAGGACCAAATTCATAGGCCTGCAGGATGGCGCCCCCTGCCGGGCTATCCATCGGAATTTGAAGGACATCGACAGTTAGCGCTTCGGGCGCTTTACCCTTGGAGTCATGGATGTGCGTCTTTTCGGGTAAGTCCAGCACCACCTTCTCATCCCTGGTTTTCAGTTGAACATCGGTCTCGATAACATTGTTGATATTTACTTCCAGATTTATGTTGGAAACAAAGTTCTGGGTATCGATAATGGTAGTAGTGGTTTTGCCATTGTCTTTCGGCGGGGGTGGAGGCGGCTTGACTGGAGGCGGCTTGGCTGAAGGAGGACTTGTTGTGGTGAAAGTCTTGTTCTCACCGTACGCCGTACCGTCACCGACCGCCACCGCCCGGTAATGGTATGTAGTACTCGATTTCAAGCCGGATAGTCTGCTGCTGAAACCTCCGGGTTTATTCAAATCCTGGGGCTT
>CAZIQW010000229.1:0-636 GCA_964541585.1 uncultured Dehalococcoidales bacterium
TACACCCTATCCTACACTCTTTCCCTACACGACGCTCTTCCGATCTTATACCGGGGAGATTTCTCCCCTCATGTTGAAAGATATCTGCGAGTACGTAATCATCGGCCATTCGGAGCGCCGCCAGTATTTTTACGAGTCCGGTGCGATAATCAGCAAGAAAGTTGCAGCAGCCATTAATCATAATCTCAAGCCGGTTCTCTGCGTCGGGGAAAATTTACAGGAATACGAAGCCGGTAAAACCAGGGAAGTGGTCACGGAGCAATTAAATTCCTCTCTGGTTGGAATAGACCTGGGTAATACCCTTACTATTGCTTATGAACCGGTCTGGGCTATCGGGACCGGCAAGGCAGCTACAGGAAAACAGGCAAACGAGACTATCAGCCTTATCCGTTCCCTCATTGCAGACAGGTATGACTCTGAAATTGCGGTCAATATGCGAATTCTGTATGGGGGCAGCGTAACGGCCGGAAATATCGCCGAATTTGTTTCGCAGCCGGATATAGATGGTGCTCTGGTAGGCGGAGCCAGTTTGAAAGCTCGTGAGTTTATCGGTATAGTAAGGGCGACCTCCGATATTCGAAAAAATGTCTGAGGGAATACCTATCAAAACCATCGCTCGATATAAATCTCTGATAA
>CAZIQW010000229.1:646-4507 GCA_964541585.1 uncultured Dehalococcoidales bacterium
CTGATAACTATTGTAGGGCCTACAGGCGTGGGCAAAAGTTCCCTGGCAATCAGACTTGCCCGGAAATTTGCCGGGGAGATAGTCAATGGCGATAGTCGCCAGGTGTACCGTTATATGGATATCGGGACTGCTAAACCTTCACCGGAGGAGATGCTGTTGGCCCCGCATCATTTATTTAATATCGTAGATCCCGATGAAGATTTCAGTTTGGCACAATACCAGAAACTGGCCACTCAAGCAATTAGAGAGATACAGGAAAGAAACAAGATGCCTATCCTGGTGGGTGGTAGCGGGCAGTATATATGGGCATTGCTGGAAGGCTGGGAAATACCCCGTATACCACCGGATATGGCATTCAGGAAGAATCTGGAGAACATAGCTGCCGCTAAGGGTATTGACGAATTATATCAGCGGCTTTTGGCAACAGACCCGGTGGCTGCACAAAAGATTGATAAACGCAATGTCCGCCGTGTAATTCGGGCACTGGAAGTATCGCAACAGGCTAAAATTCCTTTCTCTCAATTGAAAAGAAGGAAAGACCCTGGCTTTAAGAACCTGATTACAGGTTTAACCGTCGAGAGGTCCGAGTTATACCGGAGGCTTGATTTCAGGGTTGACCAGATGATTCAGCGCGGTCTGGTATCTGAAACTGAGAAGCTAAGGAATATGGGATACGATTTAAATCTGCCTGCCATGAACAGCATCGGTTATAAGCAAATCGGAATGGTGCTCCGGGGTGAGATAAGCCTGGAGGAAGCCATAAAGCAAATTAAGGTGGACAATCATCGTTTTGTGCGCCATCAATATGCCTGGTTCAGGCTGAAAGACGGGCGTATCCACTGGTTTGATGCCGGTAAAGATATAGAGAATGAAGTTGCCGGCCTGATAGAAAATTATTTTGGAATATAATCCTGTTTTGTTTGTGATTTTGAATCAAGATTTGCTATATTATACTTAACGTAATATTGAATTATTAAACGGGGTATTGATGTTATTCACCAAGATGCAGGGTGCAGGTAATGATTTTGTTTTGCTTAAACCTGAAAATATGGACCTTAACTGGCCGCGATTAGCGCAAAAAATGTGTCACCGGCGGTTCGGCATTGGTGCTGATGGTATTATCCTGATTTTGCCTTCGCGGGTTGCTGATATCAGGATGAGAATTTTTAATTCCGATGGTTCCGAGGCGGAAATCTGCGGGAACGGTTTGCGGTGTCTGGCGAAGTATGCTGTGCTGAATAATCTGGTTAAAAAGGGAGCCACGCAGCTTTTGATTGAAACCATACCCCGTGTTGTGCCTGTACAACTGGGTTATACGGGAACGGAGCTAACCTGGATACAGGTAGGCATTGGAATTCCCAGCTTTGCGGCTGGCGAGATTCCGGTTCAAGCGGATGCGGAGAAGATTCCAATTCTGGATTTTCCTTTAATGGTTGATGGGCATGACCTGTATTTGAATTTCATATCCATGGGAAATCCGCATGCGGTATATTTTATCGATGAAAAGGTGACGGATTTCCCCCTGCATGAGATTGGGCCGAAAGTAGAACATGCCGCAATATTCCCCAGGCGGATAAACTTTGAGGTGGCCAGAATCTTGAATCGAGGGTCAATCGAGGCGCGTGTATGGGAGAGGGGGGCCGGAGAAACTCTGGCCTGCGGTACCGGCGCCTGTGCGGTGGCTGTAGCGGCCAGAGTGCATAATTATACAGGGGACAAAGTAGACATAATGTTGCCGGGCGGGACTTTAAACATTGAATGGGACGGAAGGGGCGAAGTGCGTATGAGCGGTCCCGCCGAAGTAGTCTATAGAGGAGATTGGCCTTAGTTCCCTGCAAGGTAGAACCTTGCAGGGACACTGGTTTATTCATATATAACGAGGTGATATAGTAATGAGATTTTCTAAACGGGTAGAGAGTTTGCCCCCGTATCTTTTTGTCCAGATAAGTAAAAAAATAGCTGTCAAAAAAGCCCGGGGTGAAGAAGTAATCAGTTTCGGTATCGGAGACCCGGACATCCCGACTCCGGACTATATAATTGAAGAATTAATTAAGGCTTCACGTAATCCGGGTAATCATCGTTACCCGGAATCCGAAGGTTTGCCTGAATTTCGGCGGGCGGTCTCAGATTGGTATCGGAACCGATTCGGCGTAAATCTGGACCCTGAGAAGGAGGTGGTATCCTTAATTGGCGCCAAGGAGGGTATTGCCCATATCGCTTTCTGCCTGATAGACGATGACGATGCCGCATTAGTTCCGGATCCGGGATATCCAGTATACAGCATAGGCACGCTGCTTTGCGGGGGAAAGCCTTATTATCTGCCGTTGACGGAGAAAAATAATTATTTGCCTGAACTCGACACTGTGCCCCCGGAAATACTGAACAAAACCAAAATCCTGTGGCTTAATTATCCCAACAACCCAACCGGAGCCACAGCCGATTTAAGCTTTTTTAACCAGGCAGTGGAATTTGCCCGAAAACACGACATTGTTATCTGTCATGATGGTCCCTATACCGAAGTGGCTTATGACGGATATGAACCGGCAAGCTTTATGCAGGCTGCCGGAGCCAGGGATGTCGGCGTCGAATTTCATTCCTTATCAAAAAGCTATAATATGACCGGTTGGCGTATTGGCATGGCCGTAGGCAATCCCGAGGTAATCGATGCCCTGCGCCGGATGAAATCCAATCTGGATTCCGGTATACCTCAGGCCATTCAGCAGATGGCCATTGCTGCTTTAACAGGTCCCCAGGACTGCATCAAAGAACATAATCAAGTATATCAGAGACGCCGTGACAAACTGGTTGGTACTTTGAACGGATTAGGTATTCAAACCAATCTTCCCAAAGCCAGCCTGTATGTCTGGGCAAAATGTCCTGACGGCTATACTTCTGCTGAGTTTGCTGAGGACCTGCTGGAGCAGGTGGGAGTGGTTGTTACACCCGGGAACGGGTACGGTACCAGCGGCGAAGGTTATTTTCGCCTTTCTTTGACCATATCCGATGAGATGCTGGAAAAGGGCATGGCTAAACTCGGGGAGTGGAAGAACCGGAAATAAAGATGTCCGGGGTGAGCAAGGGTCATCAATTCAATGGCAGGATTATCTTTCCGTCTTTGAGACTGCCGGAATATTCTTTATCATAAGTAAGACAGGGCAACAGACTTTATGAATACTTGGTATAAGGGCAGGTTTTATTTCCATGCCGCATCAAGAGGAAAAATGCTACTCCCAGAATGATAAAGAATGGAATAACCAGAATAGTATACCAATCTTGCGTGAATAACAGCAGATTGAATATACCATGAGCTATCATTGAGGCTATCAGTCCGGCCCAGACTATTCCGACATTCTTAACGTATCCTGTTTTATATAATGCCAGAGGGTAACCCCAGAGGCCGGCGAGTAATACGTGTGCCACTGTTGAAAACACTCCCCTTACGAGGATTACCTGCCAGCCGAACGTCAGCATATATCCGATATTTTCTAGGGTGGCAAATCCTAAAGCTGCTGCTGCGCCATAGACCAGACCGTCTACCGGTTCGTCGAAATACTTGGATCTGTATATTGAAAGTCTGACTACCAGGAATTTACCCAGTTCTTCAACGAAGCCAGCAACGACAAAAGCTACATAAATTGCGGCAGGCAACGACAACGGTTCAGTAATATCCAGGTCTGTGGGCGATATTAGTGAGCCGATTATGGCTACAGGTACAGCGACGAACATTCCGAAGAAGAAGGTGCGGACAACCAGCAGTTTTGGCTCGGGTTTACACCTGTCTCCCAGATAAACGAGCCAGAGCCAGAAAGCCGCCGGTGTGAAAGCTAGCACGATAAGGGCGAGTATTTCCAAAATTTACCT
>CAZIQW010000230.1:0-4506 GCA_964541585.1 uncultured Dehalococcoidales bacterium
CTGGGCGGACAGAGACCCACCACACCGCCGCTGGATAAGGGCTACTATGTCATGCCCACCGTGTTTGCCGATGTTACCCAGAATATGCGGATAGCCAGAGAGGAAATCTTCGGGCCGGTGGCCTGTATTCTGAAATATTCTACAGATGAAGAGGCCATTGAAATGGCCAATGACAGCACTTTCGGCCTGTGCGCTTCTGTGTGGACGAAAGATACGCAGAAAGGGATACGCTTTGCCAACAGACTGCACTCAGGCGCAGTCTGGGTGAACCAGCACATGAATCTGGCTCCTGAATTCCCCTGGGGTGGCTACAAGGAAAGCGGACTCGGCAAGGAAAGCGGCGTCCGGGGTCTACAGGAGTTTACGGCGCTTAAACTGGTGTGCGTGGAATTGGAAAAATAATATCGCAGTGTAAAGAAAGTATGAATATAAGAAAGGAGAAGAGATGGACAACTACAAGATGTGGATAGGTGGAAAATGGGTTGAGGCCGAATCCGGCCAGACCTTTGCTACATTCAACCCCGCTACCGGAGAAGAAATCGCCCGAATTCCCCGGGCTGGCCAGACTGAAGTAGATAAGGCAGTAGCCGCCGCCCGCCAGGCATTTCCTGTCTGGTCCAGAATGACATGTTCCGAACGCCTGCCGGTTTTGAACCGGATTGCTGCGGCCATCCGGGAAAACGCCGCGGAACTGATTCGATTGGAAGTCCTCGAACACGGCACGCCGATTGGGGACGCCGGACACGCCCCGATGATGTCTGCCGGGAATATTGAATTTGCAGCAAATGCTGCCAGAACCCTTCTGGGTGAGGTTATCCCTACCGTATCTCATACCATGACTCTCCTTCAGCGAGTACCGGTGGGAGTCTGTGCCATAATCACTCCCTGGAACCATGCTCTCGGGATGATGGCCGTGAAGCTGGCCCAGGCTCTGGCGGCCGGAAATACCTGTGTCGTTAAACCACCGAGTGTGAATTCTTTGAGAGGGCTGAAAGTTGCCGAGATACTGGATAAAGTGGAAATGCCGCCGGGAGTAGTCAACATCATCACCGGTCCGGGAAGCAGCACCGGCCAGATGCTGGCCTCTCATCCGGGTGTAGACCTGATAGGCTTCACCGGCAGCAGTGAGACAGGTAAAGTATTGATGGCGGCCGGCAGTCCTACTATCAAGCGTATGATTATGGAACTGGGAGGCAAGAACCCGGTCATTGTCCTGGAAGATGCGGATATTGATGCCGCCGTCAAACACTTGGGTCCCCGCCAGTTCCATAATGCCGGTATGCATTGCTCCGGCGCCGGAAGGTACTATATTCACGAAAAGGTCTATGATGAATTTGTGGGAAAATTTGTTGATGTAGCTAAAAACATCGCGGTAGGAGACCCGGCAGACAATAAGACTTTTATGGGACCTGTAGCCAGCCGTGAACACCGTGATCGGGTGGAAGCCTATATCAGGTCCGGTATTGAGGAAGGGGCGAAACTCCTGCTGGGCGGACAGAGACCCACTAAACCGCCGCTGGATAGGGGTTTCTTTGTCATGCCTACTATAATTACCGGTGTTACCCAGAATATGAAAATCGCCCGGGAGGAAATCTTCGGGCCGGTGGCGGTTATTATGGAAAAATTCTCTTCAGAAGAGAAGGTAATCGAGTTGGCTAACGATACCCGGTATGGACTGACTGCGACTGTTTTTACCAGAGATATGGCGAAGGGCATGCGGTTTGTGAACCAGCTGAATGCGGGTACCGTCAGCGTCAATACTCAAATACTCACTCCCGACCTGCCCTGGGGAGGATTCAAAGAGAGCGGCATCGGCAAGGAGGGCGGTCTGTCCGGCATCAAGGAATATACACAACTCAAGCTGGTCTGCTTGAAATATACCTGAGCTGGAAAAGGAGGTTCACTCATGGAAACCGAATACAGGGTGTTAATCGGTGGCGAGTTGGTGAAGGCCTCAACCGGGGAGACCATGAAGGTCATCAATCCGGCGAACGGCACAACAGTTGGTGAAGTCCCCAAATGCGGTGAGGCGGAAATCAACGAAGCCGTGGAATCCGCTCGTAAGGCTTTCCCTGCCTGGGCATCGAAGACCATCGCCGAGCGGGGTAAGATGCTAATCAAACTCTCGGATATTCTCCTTTTTCATCGTGAGGAGATGGCGCGGATGGAGACCATGCAATACGGTGGGCCGCTCCGGAAGACTTCCGGTGAAATTCCCGCCAGTCGAGAACTTATCGAATACATGATCGGAGTAGCCCGGTCGAAGACCGGTGAGACTCTGCCCATAGGCCCTTCCTGCAATGCCATGACAGTACGCGAGCCTTTAGGGGTAGTCGGGCTGATCACTCCCTGGAACTTTCCTTTCATTACCGTACTGGCCAAGCTGATCCCGGCCTTGTTAACCGGGAATACCTGTGTGGTCAAACCGCCCTCGACCGCGCCGATCACCGCTCTTAAGCTTGGTGAGTTCACCATCGAAGCAGGGATGCCACCGGGTGCAGTCAATATCGTTACCGGACCCGGCCCGGTAGCCGGAGAGGCCCTGGTGAAGCATCCCGGGGTAGCCAAGATCGGATTTACCGGCGATTCCGCGGTCGGCAAGCGTATTATGAGTTTGGCAGGCGGTACCGTCAAGCCTGTATGCATGGAGCTGGGAGGAAAAAATGCTTTTATCATACTCGCCGATGCGGATATCGATTCTGCGGTTGAAGGCGCAGTCTGGAGTGCCTTCTATAATTCCGGCCAGAACTGCGCCTCGCCGAGTCGATTCCTTATCCATGAGTCAATCTATGAAGAGTTCAATGATAAGTTCATAGCTGCAACTAAAAAGGTTAAATACGGCGACCCTTTGAATCCGGAGACCATGATGGGGCCACTGGCTTACCGCGAACACCGGGACAGCGTTGAACGAT
Source organism: uncultured Dehalococcoidales bacterium (assembly GCA_964541585.1). Lineage (GTDB taxonomy): Bacteria > Chloroflexota > Dehalococcoidia > Dehalococcoidales > UBA3254 > CAZIQW01. The sequence continues at coordinate 2,913 of CAZIQW010000230.1, forward strand.
ACATTGAAATGGCGAAAAAAGAGGGGGCGAAACTTCTCCTCGGCGGTGAGCGACCGGATACTCTGGAAACAAAAGACGGGTTCTTCGTCGCTCCCACGATATTTGGCGATTGCCAGAGCCAGATGCGGTTCATGCAGGAGGAGATATTCGGTCCTGTGGTAGGGCTCATGCGTTTTAAAACACCAGAGGAAGCTGTGAACCTGGCCAACGATACCCGTTACGGGCTCTGCGCCTCAGTCTGGACAAAAGAAATCCGAACTGCACTGGTGATGGCCTCCAAGATACAGGTTGGAACTGTCTGGGTAAACCAGCACCTGGCTTTTAGCTTTGAAATTCCCTGGGGCGGCTGCAAGGAATCTGGCTTCGGCAAAGAAAACTCCACCCTGGTACTGGATGAATATACCATGATCAAGCATATCTGGATTGACCTGGTCGGGACACCGGCAACGCCCTGGCAGAATTCATTGAAATAAGTGTGAATGGAGAGATGAAGGAGATATGCAGAGCTATAAGATGTGGATAGGTGGCAAATGGGTTGATGCCGAATCCGGCCGCACAACTGCCGTTATAAATCCGGCTACTGAAGAGGAGATTGCCAGGATACCCTCAGGGGATAAGGCGGACATCGATAAAGCTGTAGCCGCAGCAAGGCAGGCTTTTCCGGTCTGGTCTGGAATGACTCAGGCAGAACGTTCCAGAATAGTAAACCAGATCAGCTTAGAAGTCAAAGAACATATTGAGGAATTAGCAAGGCTGGACGTTCTGGACCATGGAACGCCGATCAAGCTGGGCAGGATGTGGGCTCAAGCTGCGGCGCATACCCTCGAATATGCCTCCCAGGCCAGCCGGGCTCTAATGGGGGATTTGATACCGGTAAGGCCTAACTCGCTATACTGCATTCAGCGAGAACCTATCGGCGTTTGTGCACTGATTATACCCTGGAATACTCCCATCGTAATGGTTGCTTCCAAGCTGGGGGCAGCCCTGGCTACCGGTAATACCTGTATTATAAAACCTTCCAATATCGATTCTTTGACCACTCTTAAACTGGCTGAAATACTGGATAAATTGTCCCTGCCGCCAGGGATCATAAATATTGTCACCGGCTCCGGTTCGACCGCAGGTGAAGCTATTGCCTCACATCCCGGAATCGATATGATTTCTTTTACCGGAAGTTCCGAGACGGGGAAGTCATTAATGGCTAATGCCAGCCGGACGGTCAAACGTATCCATATGGAATTGGGCGGGAAGAACCCCTTTATTGTTCTGGAAGACGCCGATATCGATGCGGCAATTTCGCAAGCTGTCCTGTCTTCGTTTAATAACAGCGGCATGGTCTGCGCTTCACCGGGCAGGTACTATATCCATGAAAAGATATATGAAGAATTTGTAGAAAAATTTATTGCCGGAGCCAGGAAGGTGACCGTGGGTGACCCCGGAGATGAGAAGACCGATATGGGTCCGGTAGTCAGCGTAGAACACCGGGACCGGGTGGAAGGCTATATCAAGTCCGGTATCGAAGAAGGGGCGAAACTCCTTCTGGGCGGACAGAGACCCACCACACCGCCGCTGGATAAGGGCTACTATGTCATGC
>CAZIQW010000231.1:0-3972 GCA_964541585.1 uncultured Dehalococcoidales bacterium
TTGCCATTCTTCCTTAGTATACCCATTATCTAAAAAAACATCTACCTGCGGCAATACATTGAAAGCAATCTCATGAGGAAAAACCGCCGGCCGCGGGATTTCTCCAGCCAGTATCTTTTGAGTCTGCTGTGTTAATTCGTTCATTGCCGGCAGACCTGCACCGGATATCGACTGATAAGTTGATACAATCACCCGTTTAACCGGGTTTATCTTATGTAAAGGAGAAAGAACCATATTCAACAATATCGTGGAACAACCGGGGCTGGCAATAATTCCATGATGATTCTGAATATCACCCGCATTAACCTCAGGAACCACCAGGGGTACATCAGGCTCCAATCTGAAAACCGAACTGCTGTCAATAACCGTAGCGCCGGCTTGGGCAGCCTGATTTACCAGATGTCGGCTGAGTTTGTCACCTTCGGCAAAAAAAACCAGATTCGCCCCCTGGAATGCATTTCGCTCCGAGGAATGATCAAGGAGTTGTATGGGAAATGCCTGATTAATGCCAATTACCGTTTTCCGCCCCGCATCATCTGAAGCATAAAGATTCAAACTGGAAAAAGGAAATTTACGCTCTTCCAGTATACTGACCAGTTCCTGGCCTACCAATCCGGCAGCTCCAATAACAGAAACTCTATACTGTTCCACCTGCAACCTCCTCAACTCCAAATTCGAGACATCAACCGTATTGTCTCTATCTACAAATTTAGTAAATTCTCCAGTCCCCGTACCAGTCCCTTCTGTTTAACAACCGCCTGAACTGCCAGCAAGACACCGGGCACATAACATTCCCGGCTTATAGTATCGTGACGGATACTCAAAGTCTGGCCCAGTCCGCCGAAAATTACTTCCTGGTGCGCCATCAGGCCCGGTAAGCGAACACTATGAACAGCGACTCCATCCACTTTCTCTCCCCGGCTGGCATAATTCTTATTTTCGTCAACAGCCTGGGAAAAGGGCCGTCCTCTATACGCTGCCATTATTTTTGCAGTATTTAAAGCTGTACCGGAGGGAGCATCGGCTTTCTGATTGTGATGCAGCTCGATAATCTCGGCATAATCCATGTACTTAGCTGCCAGCCTGGCAAAATACATCATCAACACTGCACCAAGGGCAAAATTAGATGCCAGGATTATGCCTACCCCATTGGTATGAGCCAGATTTGCCATTTCGGTAACATTATCTTCGCTGAATCCGGTTGTCCCGATAACCATATTTACCTTCTTTTCAGCTGCAATGCGTATCGCCCCCATTGATGCATGGGCCAGAGAAAAATCCACCATCACCTCAGGTTGGGCAAGTTCAATGATATGTGCCAGGTCTTTTGAAAAAGGGACAGATGAACCATCGCTCAACCCCAGTGTCTCACCAGTAGCTTTGATATCCACTGCACCCGCCAGTTTGACCTCCGGTGTTTTGCTTAACGTATCCATCAAAACCTGGCCTACTCTCCCTGATGCCCCGTGGATAATCGTCTTTATTGGCTGCATATGAACTCCTCTTCTATATATATTTATAGTTTAGCACTCAAGAATAATAAAATTATAAACTAATTATGCGGTGAAATACATCACCCGACCTCAAGAGGGAAAAGAAAGGGGCAAAACCCGTCATTCTGTGAAGATATTATAACCGGACAAGGCAAAAATGGGGAAAACTGATTACTGACCACTAATAGCTGGTTACTTCCACCATAAACAACACCGGCTGAATTCAGCCGGTGTTTTCATTCATCTGATTCTACCGTTTCTCTTCCCGCCGTTGGGGCCTGCCGCCTCGCGCCGGATAGGGTTCCCTCGGTCGTCTCGTTTCCTGACGCGCTGGTCTCTCCCTCTCCTCACCGGGTTTTTCAAAAATTGCTTTTCGGGACAGGTTTATCCGGCCCATATGGTCTATGTCTATGACCTTTACCGTAACCTCATCGCCTATCTTTACCACATCTTCGACTTTAGCCACACGATAATCCGCCAGTTCGCTGATATGGACCAGGCCTTCTTTGCCATGGAGTATCTCTATCATCGCTCCAAAATTCAGTATCCGACTCACCTTGCCGGTATAAATGGCCCCCACTTCTACTTCCCTGGTAAGTCCTTCTATAATCTCGATTGCCCGCCGGGCAGATTTTTCATCAGCTGAACCAATAACTACCGCACCGCTATCGTCAATATCAATCGTACTCTTGGTCTCTTCAATAATAGACCTTATCATTTTACCGCCGGGACCGATAACCGTACCAATTTTTTCGGGGTTAATCTTTATCTTGTACATCCGCGGTGCATAAGGACTCATTTCCGCACGCGGCGCGCTGATGGCGTCAGTTATCACCCCCAGAATATACATACGGGCATCATGTGCTTGCTGGATGGCTTTGTTCAGAATCTCAAGGCTGACACCCTTAAGTTTGATATCCAGCTGTATTGCTGTAATACCGGCATCAGTACCGGCTACCTTAAAGTCCATATCACCATAGAAATCCTCAATACCGGCTATATCAGTTAATACAGCATGGTTCCCATTATCATCCGTCATCAAACCCATGGCGATACCCGAGACAGGCTTCTTTATCGGGACTCCGGCATCCATAAGCGCCAGAGAACTGGCACAGGCGCTTGCCATAGAAGTACTACCGTTGGATCCGAGTACTTCGGAAACGATACGAATGGTATATGGAAATTCTCCTTCACTGGGAACAACGGCTAAAAGTGCCCTTTCCGCCAGTGCACCGTGACCGATTTCTCGTCTGCCAACGGTACCGATACGCCCTGTCTCCCCGGTTGAAAAAGGTGGAAAATTATAATGATGTATGTAACGTTTGGTCTCCTCAATACCCAACCCATCCAGTTGCTGTCTTTCGCTCATAGAGCCGAGAGTCACAATAGTCATTACCTGGGTTTCGCCCCGATTAAACAGTCCCGAACCATGCGTCCGGGGCATCAGTCCTACTTCACAGGATATTGGTCGGATTTCAGTTAAACTACGCCCATCGAAGCGCTGCGATTTTTCAAGCACATTTTTTCTGATAAGAGCTTTTAGCTGTGTTTCAAAAGCAGTGTTGATGTCCTCCGCAGCATATCTATCTTTCAGCTTTTCATTAATTTCCTGCAAAAGATTAGCCTGGGTATCCTGCCTGAGCTGTCTATCCGCCAGCCCCAGGCAACTGGACAATCTGCCGCCCAGCACTTCTGTAACTGCGGAGGCAACTTCCGGTTTATCCCATCCAGGCGGTACCGGCAGTTTGGGCTTCTGAAGCCCCTGCAAAAATTCTTCTTGAAGCTCAAGAATAGCCTGATTAGCTTCATGACCGAATTCCAGAGCTCTGCTGATAATATCTTCCGGTATCTCCTTTGCCCCGGCTTCAACCATGACGACATTTTTATGCGTACTGCATACTATCAGGTCCAGCGGACTCTCGGCAAGTTCAGGTAAAATCGGATTTAATACCAATTCTCCTTCTATATATCCGACTGTGACACCGGAAGCCGGCCCTTCAAAAGCCACTTCCGTCATGGACAAAGCCGCTGACGCACCGATAATACCCAGTAAATTCGGATCATTTTCCTGGTCGGTAGAAAAAACAGTTATAACAACATGGATATCACGCCTCCAGGTCTTGGGTAACAGCGGACGTATAGTTCGGTCTACCAGACGAGCGGCCAGAGTAGCTTCGGTGGAGGGACGCCCTTCTCGACGAATAAAACCGCCGGGAATTTTGCCGGCGGCATAAAGTCTCTCTTCGTAGTCCACGGTTAGCGGGAGAAAATCCACTCCCTCACGGGCTGCTGCGCTTATGACTGCAGTAACCAGAACTACTGTATCTCCATACCTGACAACTACTGAACCACCCGCTTGTTTGGCTAACTTACCGGTCTCGATGGTGAGTTTCCGACCGGCGATCTCACGTGAAACAGATTTAGGTGCTATCAAATATCTTATCTCCTGAATTCGCCCCTGATAAACACCCTCTTTTTC
>CAZIQW010000231.1:3982-4490 GCA_964541585.1 uncultured Dehalococcoidales bacterium
TTTCATTTTTCTTTGCGTAAGAAAATCATAAGGAGGTTGCCAGGGACGTAATTTCTCTTTTTATTAGTGCCGCGCACTTTAAATATTACTTACGCAAGCCTAGCTTGGCGATTAATCTGGAATAGCGGGCCACATCTTCTTTGGCCAGATAGTTTAATAATCTTCTTCTTTGGCCTACCAGCTTGAGTAAACCGCGCTGAGTACTGTAATCATGCTTGCTATTTGCCATATGCCGGGTCAACTGGTTAATCCTGGTAGTAAGCAATGCCACCTGTATTTCTGTTGAGCCCGTATCTCCATCATGCGTTTTAAAGGCTTCGATGATATCGGATTTTTGCGTTTTGATCAATTCTATCTCCCTGAACGTTTATTGTTCTTTATATATTCAGATTTACCATAAATCAAAGAATTATACCATATATTAGACTATAGTGTAAATTTTAGCGAATTATTTGTTACTGTCAAGAAAATGTCGGTAATGAGATAAGAGAGACACAGCAAATCAAAA
>CAZIQW010000232.1:0-4455 GCA_964541585.1 uncultured Dehalococcoidales bacterium
GAGATGGAATCTCGTGACTGGAGTTCAGACGTGTGCTCTTCCGATCTCCCGGTCTTGACTCCGTTTCCCGGGGTGAAATTGAAGTTCCGGCTCTTGCCGTCAAGCAAATCAGCGTGAAGCTGGAAATATTTCTCCGGCGTACCGATGTCAATCCAGTAGCCGGAAGAGGGAAAGGCATAAACCGGCTCATTACGTCTCAGCAGGTCAGGAAACAACTGGCGTTCAAAACTGTAATTGGTATCCGGCGGGATAAGGTTAAGGACATCCGCCTCCAGAATATAAGTCCCGGCATTTATCATGTTGGTGGTAATCTGGTCGGGGGCAGGTTTTTCCAGGAAACGGGTGACACGGCTGCTGGAATCGGTTTCAATCAGGCCGTAGGCCGCAGGGTCTTCCACCGGTGTCAGAGCGATGGTGGCTTTGGCTTTCTGCTCCAGATGGAATTTTAACATGGCGGTTAAATCGAGGTCGGTAAATATATCGCCGTTAAGGACAAAGAACCTCTCCCGGAGAAATTGCCCGGCGTTCTTGACCGCCCCGGCGGTATTCAGGGGCCTGGCTTCCAGGGCATAGGTCAGCCGGGCGCCGAACCTGCTGCCATCCTGGAAATAGTCGTCCATAGGTTTGGGCAGATGCCCCTGTGCCAGGATAATGCTGCTGATTCCATGTCCCCCCAGGTCGCGAATGACATGCTCCAGGAAGGGCGTATTAAGAACCGGGACCATGGACTTCGGCATATTGCAGGTCAGGGGACGAAGTCGAGTAGCTTCCCCTCCTACCAGTATTAATGCTTGCATAATACCCCTCTTTCTCCGGCGGCGCTCTACATTATATTATAAGGCAATCTTTCCAGCCTTTACCAATACAATATAAAAACATTATAATGAGTCTGCAAGAGTTACAGGAGAAAGAAATGAGCGCTCTATTGATAACATCCATCACCGAAAAAGCCGGCAAGACGATGCTGTGTGCCGGGCTGGGCAAAGCCTGGCTGGACAGTGGCAAGAGGGTCGGTTACCTTAAACCGTTTTCCGGAGCACAGTCCGGCCCGGACAGGGATGTCCTGTTTATGCGAAAGATACTGGAATTAAAGGAGCCTGTGGAGGTTATTTCTCCGGCAACCGGTACCCGGGATGAAATAAAGGAGGCCTTTGCCGCGATTGCCGGGGACAAGGACGCCGTGATTGTAGATGGAGGGCTGCTTAACGATTCCGGGAGTTTCATCGAGGCGCTGGATGTGAACGTTCTGGCAGTGCATGATTATTCCGTCCCCCTTACCGCTTCTTTAAAAGAGTATCAAAAGCTCGGTTCGCGACTGGCAGGCCTGGTTGTGAACAAAGTACCGGTGAGAGCCATGAGCCGGATACGGAGCCGGGTTGTTGAAGAGCTGTCACAGGCGGGTATAGAGCTTCTGGGTATGATTCCGGAGGACCGGATTTTAATGACCATGTCCGTTGCCGACCTGGCTGAAGCTATAGAGGGAAAAATCCTGAACAACCAGGATGGGAGCTCGGAGCTAATCGAGAATATCATGATGGGCTCTTCTACCTTTGACCGGGGAGCCGCCTATTACAACCGCAAGAATAATAAGGCGGTTATTCTCTGGGGAGAACGTCCCGGTTTCAGAAAAGCAGCTCAAATTCAGCCAGGAGAAGAAGCTGACCCGTTTGTCGGAAGTCCTGAGACAACATCTCAATTTCCAGCAGCTGGCCGGCATCCTGGGCATGAAAGGATAACTCAAAAGTTCCCCAAAAACTATGCATCGTACAGGATTTTACAAATCAGAGCACTAATACTATAATTAAGTCTGTGGAACAGGTTATCGTGTGATTGATGGATCACCAGCAGGAGCAGGTAGCCAGGGTTCGTGACTATCTAGAATAAAAGGAGGATATCCAGTGGGTTTTACCGACAAGCAGATCCAATGCGTGGAATGTGGGAATGAGTTTACGTTCACCGCAGAGGAGCAGGAATTTTTCGCACAGAAAGGCTACACCAACGAGCCAAAGCGTTGTCTCCCCTGCCGCCAGATGAGGAAGGCGGAGAAAGGCGGGGGTGGATCCCGAGCTAACCTGCAAAAGTATCCCGCAATATGTGCACAGTGTGGCAAAGAGACAGAAGTGCCGTTTGAGCCGCGTCAGGGCAGGCCGGTTTATTGCAGCGCTTGCTTCAGCCAGATGAGACAAAATCAGGGCGGGTAATTCAGCATTACTTGAGAGACCAGGCCAGGAGTTTACAACTCCTGGCCTAAATGTGCCAGAAAGATAAGTTAATCCAGTATACTGCAAAATCTTCCCCTTCATCCGTACTCTCTGGAGAATCTTTCAACTGAAAGATAGGGGTATGGAAAGGGGAATTTTACGTGGAAAAGAAGAAAAATGACTATGAAATATCGTAATGATTTAAGAAATATCGCCATAATCGCTCATGTTGACCACGGAAAGACCACTCTGGTGGACGGATTGCTGAAGCAGAGTAAAATCTTCCGGGACAATCAACAGATGGGTGAATGTATTATGGATGTGAACACTCTGGAAAGAGAAAGAGGCATCACCATCCTGGCGAAAAATACTGCCGTCACCTATAAGGATGTTAAAATCAACATTATTGATACTCCGGGACATGCTGACTTTGGCGGAGAAGTAGAGCGGGTTATTAATATGGCAAACGGCTGTTTGCTGCTTATTGATGCTGTGGATGGGCCTATGCCGCAGACCAAGGTAGTCCTCCGCAAAGCCCTGGAGAAAAAGATAAAACCGATTGTGATTATTAATAAGATAGACAGGGCAAATGCCCGTGTCTCTGAAGTATTAAATATGGTGCAGGACCTCTTCCTGGAGCTAGCGGTCAGCGACGACCAGCTGGATTTTCCGGTACTCTATGCCAGCGGGCGGGAAGGCTGGGCGACAATGGATCCCGATGGGGAGGGGTGTGACCTGATTCCACTCTTTGAGACCATTTTAAAAGAGGTGCCTCCTCCGGCGATTGAAGAAGGCCCCTTCCAGATGCTGGTATCCAATCTGGACTATGATACGCATAAAGGGAAAATCGCTATCGGCAGAGTCTGGCGGGGCAAAGTGTCACCGCACGACCAGATAGTCATTATAAATGCAGACGGCAGCACCACTCCCTTTGAGGTAGGGCAGGTATTCACTCATCTGGGACTGAAGCGGGTAGAGGTTGGGGAGGCCTCTGCCGGCGATATCATTGCGATTACCGGCATGGAAAAGACCAGCATCGGCGATACCCTGGCGGCCCCGGAAAGACCGGAGGCGCTGCCGCGCATAGAGGTGACGGAACCTACGGTAAAAATGACTTTCGGCGTTAACACTTCACCCTTTTCCGGACGGGAAGGGAAATTCAGCACCACCCGCCAGTTGAGGGATAGGCTCTACCGTGAGCTGGAGACCAACCTGAGCCTCAGGGTGCAGGATACGGGGAGCCCGGATACGTTTTTGGTTTCCGGCCGGGGCGAACTACATCTGGCAGTCCTGATTGAAACCATGCGGCGTGAGGGGTATGAGTTCGAGGTCTCCAAACCGGAAGCCATCATCAAAGAGATAGACGGGAAATTGATGGAGCCGGTGGAACATCTTACCCTGGATATAGGAGAGGAATTCATCGGTGCAATCACCGAACTGCTCAGCAACCGCCAGGCGCAGATGATTAACATGTTTAATGACGGCCGGGGCAATATCCGGATGGAGTACCGTATACCTACCAAGGGTCTAATCGGTTTCCGCAGCTCCTTCTTAACCGCTACCCGGGGAGAGGGCGTTATGAACAGCAATTTCCTGGGTTATGAGCCCTGGAACGGCGACATAAGCTCGACCCGTAATATCAGCGTGCTGGTAGCTTCAGAAACCGGCGAGGCTGTGACTTACGGTTTAAATAATGCCCAGCAGAGAGGGATGACTTTTATAGAGCCGGGGACCCAGGTTTACGAGGGGATGATTATCGGCCAGACCAACCGGCCGAGAGATGTAGCTGTTAACGTCTGCAAATTTAAAAAACTGACCAATATCCGTTCTTCAACCTCGGATGTTGCCGTAAAATTGATTCCGGCGATTCAGATGAGTTTGGAGCAGTCTATCGACTTCATCAACAAGGATGAGCTGGTGGAAGTGACACCCCGGAATATCCGGCTGCGCAAGAAAATGCTGAAGGAAACCCTGAGGCTCCGGGCCTATGCTGCCGAGCATGAAGAAGAATAGGAAGTACTACCGGTATTTCCGTATGAGTTAAATTTCAAAAGGTAAAGGGAAAATAACCAATAACCAAGAGACAATAACCAAGCAATAACCAATAACCAGGATACAAACACCAGGAAAAATTCAAAATTCAAATCTCAAAATTCAAAAGTTAAAGTCAAAATTCAAAGGTGTGGGGGATGGATTCAGGAATCAGGAATTCCCTCTCCCCTTCTTAAATCTTAATTCTTAAATCCTGAATAGC
>CAZIQW010000233.1:0-3025 GCA_964541585.1 uncultured Dehalococcoidales bacterium
CACCCTATCCTACACTCTTTCCCTACACGACGCTCTTCCGATCTAAAACAAGCAGTGGGAACCCTTTTCGCCGGACCTGCTGAGCGGCAGGACACTGGGCCTGCTGGGACTGGGGGATATCGGCAGGAGAATTGCCCGGCTGGGTAAAGCCTTCGGCATGCGGGTCGTCGCCGTCCGCCGTTCGGCGCCCAAAACCTCCCGCCCCCGGTATGTGGACGCAATCTATCCGCGGGAACATCTGGACCGGCTGCTGGCGGAAAGCGACTATCTGGTACTGGCTTTGCCGTTCACTCCGGAAACCGACCGGATGATAGGGGAAAACGAGTTGCGCCGGATGAAACCCACGGCCTTCCTGATAAATATCGGCCGGGGTAAAACGGTGGATGAAGAGGCTTTGATTCAAGCCCTTAAAGAGAACCGGATTGCCGGAGCTGCCCTGGATACCTATGTCAGGGAACCCCTCCCCCCGGAGAGCCCGCTCTGGGAGCTGCCCAATGCCATCCTGACCCCCCATATTGCCAGCAGAATCGATGATTATGTTTTCAAAGCTGCGGGTATTTTCTGCGAGAATCTGGAACGGTATATCAGCGGCAGGCGGTTAAAAAATCTGGTCGACAAGAAACATGGTTACTAGTTGGGGGCTGCGCTGCTGTTCTTGAATTCCTCGAAAAGGCCGGAGGTCAGTCTGGTCAGCAGGGAGGACGGAAGCCTGTCACTCAGGAAAAGGTGCAGGGGGGTAATGGAAATGTTGCCCTGGGCGGTGGCTCCGATATCGGTCCGGATATCCGCCTGCTCATTGGTTGACTCGCGGACCAGCATGTAATATGTCCTTTTTCCGTCATGCCCTTCTTCTACGGAATTGACATGGCTCCTGTGGGCCAGGCTGGTTATCTTCACCCCTTTTATCCCGTCTACCGGCAGGTCCGGCATATTGACATTAAGGAACAAATTGGAGGGTGAGTTAATATCCCCGACACGCTTTGCCAGCAGAGTTGTGAACCTGGCTACCTCATTGAGGTAGGGCTCCCTCCATCTCCCGGCATCGCAGGATATGGCAATCGCCGGGAAATCTCGCAGGTAACCCGCCAGGGCGGCCCCCACTGTCCCGGAAATCAGCACATCCTCCCCCAGGTTGGAGCCCTGGTTGATGCCCGAAATTACCAGGTCCACCTTTTCAGAGATTATCTTGCCCAGGGCCAGGATTACGCTGTCGGACGGAGTACCTTCTACGGAATAAGCTTCAATGTTCGGATGAAGAGGGATAATCTTCTGCACCCGCAGCGGTTTCCGCAGGCTTACCGCGGTGCCTACGGCACTCTGCTCCCGGTCCGGAGCTACTACGGTAACCCTGGCAATTTGGCTCAGCTGGCGGGCTAAAATCCAGATGCCGTCGGCATAGATGCCGTCATCATTTGAAACCAGTATATGCACGTGTTCTTCCTACCTCTTTAGTTTAACATGCCGGGTATATGGAATAAAAGTTAAAAGAGAGAGCTCTCAAGCTGGCTAAATATCCGGAAAATATACTATAATTGCTAAATCGGCTTTACTCATCTTGAGAAGGCTAAAATATTCTTAACTGGTGGAGAATTAAATGGAAGAAGAAAAACAGGTTTTATTGAACGATCTCGAAGAACGCCGCCGGAAAATCATAGAGATGGGCGGCGCCGCCCGAATTGCCGGTCAGAAGAAAAAAGGCAAGCTTACGGCGCGTGAGCGAATTGAGCTCCTGATGGATAGGGATTCCTTTCATGAAATGTGGACCTTCGGCGCCAGCCGCGGAGCCTTCAGCCCGGAAGACTCCCCGGCCGACGGGGTGGTTACCGGATACGGCAAGGTCAACGGCAGAACGGTATATGTTTACTCCCAGGATTTTACCACCCTGGGCGGTACCCTGGCTGAGGTACATGCCGGCAAAATCAGCATGTGCCTCGATGCCGCCATGAAAGTAGGCTGCCCCGTAATCGGTATCAATGATTCCGGGGGGGCCCGGATACAGGATGGGGCGGACGCTCTGGCCGGTTTCGGTAAATTGTTCTACCGCAACACCCTGGCTTCCGGGGTCGTTCCCCAGATTTGCGCTATCATGGGGCCCTGTGCCGGAGGAGCGGTCTACTCCCCGGCTCTGATGGACTTTATTTTCATGGTAAAAAGTTCCAGCTTCGCTTATATAACCGGTCCCCGGGTGGTCAAATCCGTACTGGGACAGGAAGTTACCGATGAAGAACTGGGCGGAGCAGCCACAGTCCAGAAAGCCGGTGTCTGCACCCGGGTCGAAGCCGGTGAGGAGGAGTGTATTGAGAGCATCAAAGAACTTCTGGGCTACCTGCCTCAAAACAACCGGGAAGAACCGGATACGGTGGACTGGGGTGATAAACCGGACCGGATTGATGAATCTTTATTTGAAGTTGTACCTTCTAACTCGGCCAAACCCTACGATATGAAAAAGTTGATTACCCGGATTTTTGACCGGAAGCCGGATGACAGCAAAAACTACTACGAGCTTTTCCCGGAATGGGCCACCAATATAATTACCTGTTTTACCCGTTTGAACGGGTACAGCGTCGGCGTCATCGCCAACCAGCCCTGGTCCAAAGCCGGCTGTCTGGATATCGACGCCAGTGACAAGGCTTCCCGTTTCATTCGCTTCTGCGATGCTTTTAACATTCCGCTGGTCACCCTTGTCGACGTACCCGGATACCTGCCGGGCACCGACCAGGAGTGGGGCGGGATTATCCGCCACGGCGCCAAGATGCTTTATGCTTATTCCGAAGCCACCGTACCCAAGCTTACCGTGGTTATCCGCAAAGCTTACGGCGGGGCCTACATCGGCATGTGCAGCCGCGGCCTGGGGGCGGACGTCGTTATGGTCTGGCCTACCGCGGAGATGGCAGTCATGGGGCCTGAAGGCGCCGCGGCTATCGTTTTCCGGAGGGAAATCGAAAAGGCGGCCGACCCGGAAGCCGCTCTGCAGGAAAAAATCGCCGAGTACCGCAAATATTTTGCCGACCCGTTTTCCGCTGCC
>CAZIQW010000233.1:3035-4451 GCA_964541585.1 uncultured Dehalococcoidales bacterium
GGCTTCTTCTCATTCCCGGCAACCTGAGTTATATAATAGAGATAAGGGCCGCAAAAGAAGTCTTCCTGACAGAATCCCGCGGCCGTTGAATGAGTGTTCCGGCACTGTCGGAATACTCTGGTTTCAGGATATCACGGGTACTCTCTGAATTATATTGAAATCATTGCCGGTAATTTGACATCCGGCAGCGGAAACCAATATGCTTTAGTAACTTATGAGTATTGAAAAAATAACAGCATCCTGGAATGAAAACGAGCTTGCCCGAAAAATCGCCCCGGGAATTTTCCAGGTCCCGGTAGAACTGGCGGACAGCCGTCTGACCCGCCTCGACCACGTGAATACCTATCTGGTCGAAGGTAAACACGGCTGGCTGTTGATTGATACCGGCTGGTATGCTCCCAGCTCCCAGCATGCGCTGGAAGCTGCTCTAAGCAGCCTTAATATCACTTATCAGGATTTAAACACTATCGTGATTACCCACTGCCATCCTGATCACTTCGGACTGGCGGGCAGAATCAAGCACCTGTCGCCGCATACCCGGATACTGATGCACCGCTGGGAAGCGGACCTGATTGAATCGCGTTATATCAAATTCGCCGAGCCCCAGGAAAATATGTCTGCCCTGCTCAAGAATCACGGCGTCCCGGATTCCCTGCTGGAAGCCCTTGGCTCAGCCTCGATGCCGGTCCTTGAATTTGTCACCATCACTCTTCCCGACCAGGCTCTTTACGGTGGGGAGATTATCCGCACCGGCGTTTACGACCTCGAGATTATCTGGACACCGGGGCACTCGCCCGGACACATCTGCCTCTATGAGCCGCAGAACCGGTTCCTGTTTGCCGGCGACCATGTGCTGCCTACCATCACCCCCAACGTCAGCTATCATATACTATCGGGAGATAATCCGCTGGGGGACTATATTCACGCCCTGGGCAAACTCATCAACCTCCCGGTCACCCAGGTACACCCCGGGCACCAGTACTCCTTCACGGGTTTGCGGGACAGGATTAATGCGATTCTGGAACATCACCGGAAACGCGAAGACGAAATATTGAAAGCCGTCAGCCGGGAACTGAAAAGTGCCTACGAAATCGCTTCCCGGCTTGGCTGGAATCTCCACGGCCTGACCTGGGAGCAGTTCCCGCCCCTGGAAAAACGCTTTGCGGTAACGGAGACCATCGCCCACCTGGAGCGCATGCGCTGGGAAGGCAAAGTACAGAAGACCGCCAGGGATGCCCGGTTTTTCTATTGTTCCATATAGTAACCGGCTATTACAGGCAGCCCGCCTTATTCTCATATTTGAGGAAGCAGTTCAAAATTTAAAGGTTAAAAGTGAATAACCAAAGTACAAGATACAATAACCAAAAAATAACCAGGGTACAAGATGCAAGATACAATAACCGGGAAATAAGAAAT
>CAZIQW010000234.1:0-4440 GCA_964541585.1 uncultured Dehalococcoidales bacterium
TTATCACAGGCCCGTTATCCAATCGAACACGGTTAATATCTGAAATTCAAAACGGGAGGCGCTAAAATGTTCAGGCCGGTTTTAAGAGACCTCGGTTATCTCACACTGCTTCTCAGGATTGGCGGCCTTAAAGCTTTTCTGAAACACCTTAAAAACGCGTTCTATTATTCAAACACCCTCATTGGTTTTAAAAAAATGATTGATACGAGAGAAGTCCCCGAGTCACCTTCAAAGGTGCCTTTTTACATGAGGTGGGCCACCGGGGAAGATTTCCAGGAAATTTTGAATCGAATCCCTGAAGAAAGCCCTGAATCCGCTTATGAACTGATAAGACGGGTCCGGTTTTTTGAGTCCGGCTTTAAAGGATGCTGTGTCGGCAGAGTTGCCGGTACCGATGATATCTGTTATATCCAGTGGCTCATTATGCCGCAGGATATAATTACCCGGAACGTCAAGTACAAGGTAGCTTTCCCAGAGCTTAAGGACAACGAATTTATCCTGGAAAATGCTTATACCTTCGAAAAATACCGGGGAATGGGAATTGCGCCCGCCGCTTTTGCTAAACTGGTTAAATTGACCGATATCTCCGGTATGCCGGTGCCTAAATACGCGATTTCTTATATCAACAAGAATAATACAGCCACTTTGAAGATAGTCGAAAAACAGGGCTACAAAAAGTTCGAAGAGAGGTTGGACCGCAAGCTTCTTTCATTCGATTTAAGGGCTGTCCGTCCGGTTAACTCCTGTTCTTCCGCACCTTCTTCCTCAGAAATTGATCC
The DNA here is from genome assembly GCA_964541585.1 of uncultured Dehalococcoidales bacterium. Classification (GTDB taxonomy): domain Bacteria; phylum Chloroflexota; class Dehalococcoidia; order Dehalococcoidales; family UBA3254; genus CAZIQW01. The sequence continues at coordinate 780 of CAZIQW010000234.1, forward strand.
GGTGTTCGATGCCCGGAAAGGACCTCTTACACACATCTGAAAAACCCGTTTATCCATAATCCGGATTAACCCCCGGACACTTATCCAGTAGTCGTCGGAACGTGGATTTGATTGTTCATTCATACATCTAACACGGATATTCCACTGCTTAACCAGGGCTGGTTACAATCTCCCCGGGAAAATACGCCTCAATAATTCCAGTGTTCCATCAATGCGGTATATTATCATTTTGCCGATATGCTACAATGAGATGATTTAATCAGGGTTGATTGATACGGGAGTAAACCGGTATGCCCTATAATAAATTATCTCCTTCCCCGGAGGTTAAACCACGGTTTTTCTATGGCTATATCATCGTGATTTTGGGTTTTTTGTGCATGATGGTAGCCGCCGGTCTGTGGGACAGCTTCGGTATATTTATCAAGCCTTTGCTGGGGGATTTCGGCTGGAACCGGGCTACAGTCTCGTCATCCTATTCATTGTCTCTTCTGATATTCGGTCTCATGGGTGTTATCGCCGGCGGACTGACGGACAAATTTGGCCCCCGACTGGTATTGACTTTCTGCGGTTTGTTTTTAGGCGCAGGTTATCTGCTTATGTCTCAGCTAACCTCCCTCTGGCATCTGTTTCTCTTCGAGGGAGTCCTTCTTGGCATCGGCATGAGCGGCCTTTATGCGCCCCTGCTGGGCATGGTAGCCCGCTGGTTTGCCATAAGAAGAGGCTTGATGACAGGTGTGGTACTGGCTGGACTGGGCATCGGCCAATTAGTGGCTCCACCGGTCATTAGTCGACTTATCGATATTTACGACTGGCGTAATACGTATCTATTCCTGGGGATAACAGTTTTGGTGGTGATAGTTGTCTCCACACAGTTTCTTAAACGTGACCCGTCAGAAGTCGGCCAGTCACCTTATGGTGCTGATGAAATTAAACAGCCGGCTTTCGAACCCTCAATTCAAGCCTATTCCCTGCCGGAAGCGGCTCATACCTGGCAGCTCTGGACGATGCTTTTTCTCAAACTTTGCTTCGGATATTATATGTTCTCTTTTCTGGTCCATATCGTTCCCCATGCCACCGATTTGGGGATATCTCAGGTCGATGCTGCCAATATCCTGGCTATCAGCGGCGGAGGGGTCGTTATTGGCAATTTTGTTCTCGGAAGGGCAGTGGATAAAATCGGCCCCCGGAAAATATTCATTATTTGCTTTGCAGCCGCCATGGCCGCCATTTTATGGCTGATACAGGCCCGGGAACTCTGGACGCTTTATCTTGCCGCGCTGATTATCGGCCTGGCTAACGGCGGTAATATGACATCCGATTCCCCCATGGGTGCCAGGTTATTCGGGCTTAAGTCCATCGGCTCAATCGTGGGAGCTTCCTCCGGGGCCTTTTCCGTTGGAGGCGCCCTGGGACCGGTTATTACCGGTTTTATATTCGATTCGTCAGGCAGCTATCAACTGGCTTTCTTTATCGCCGCAGCTTTCTGTGTCGCCGGCATAATACTGGCTGCGACACTGAGACCTACCGGGAGAATGGAGACCGGACTGTAGTTGTCCGCTATCTCATAATCCGGCCAAAAAAGACGGTCGTCTCGTTAAACGATTTGGGTGAGGCGTTTTTCAGCTTAAACGCCTTTTCCCAATAGTCCTTACCTTTAATGGTATCCACTATCGCTTCAGGTGTAGTTAACTCACAAAGATTGCTTAGCACCCAGGCAACCTTATTCTCATCAGCATTCAGGGCTTTCGCTATCTGAGGTATGGTAAACTTGCCAGGATGAGTATTTAAAAACCTGCCAACCTCATTTCTTAATTCAAAGGGGTAATCTTTTATGTCAAATTCTTTAGGAATATTGTAACCTGTCATCTGTTATCTCGTTCCTTTCATCTTCTATTTTCCGGTGAAGACACCGCTGTTTTACCACACTCTTTCCTGTTTTCCTGATAACCGGTGGCGGCCGCCAGGGTCATTTCATTCAGAGAATCGAGAAGCCCGGTTGAGCCCCGGACGAGCAAACCTCGGTCACCTTGCCTCCTTGTGAAGTCCGTGGGCGACCCGGGCGAGGTCTGAATCATTATTAAATGAAAAACCCTGTGGCCGCCGCTGCGGCACCAGTAATAATAAATAAATCATAACATTCCTTGAATTGATATCTCAAAGTGACTTCTTGAGCATTCACCACATCTTTTTTATTTCTAAAATTATGGTTAGAATAGAATATAGAGTAGATATTCATCTGCAAATCTCAGGACTTCAAAATGTTTAATTCTATATTTAAAAATATAAGCTATATTGCTTTACTGATTAGGGTTGGGGGCTTAAAGATATTTTTTAAGCATCTCAAAAATGTCTTCTATTATTCAAACGTGCTGATTGGATTTGAAAAGATTATCAATACAGGAGAGGTTGAAGGACTGCCCTCAAAAATTCCCTTTTACTTGCAGCGGGCTTCACCGGAAGATATCCGGGAGATTCTGAGAAAGATACCGCAGGAAAGCGGTGAATCAGCCTATGAATTGATACAGCGCATCCGATTCTTCGAATCGGGGTTTCAGGGATGCTGCGTGGGTAAGATAACCGGCACGGATGATATCTGCTACATGCAGTGGCTTATCCTGCCTCAGGACCCCATTACCAATAGCAGCAATTTCAAAATCGCTTTCCCTCAGCTTAAGGAAAACGAGTTTATTCTGGAGAACGCCTATACCTTTGAAAAATACCGGGGTAACGGATTTTTACCGGCCTCTTTCGCCAAAATGGTCAAACTGACCGATATCGCCGGCATGCCGGTACCCAAGCGGGCAATTACTTATGTCAGCAAAGACAACCTGGTCACTCTGAAGATTGCGCAAAAAATCGGTTACACCAAATTTGAAGAGAGGTTGGACCGCAAAATTCTATTCTTTAACCGGAGAGCAGTCTACTCATCCGCATCTTCACCTTCAGTAACTGCCCCTGCATAGGATTTTGGTGAAGGTCTGGGAAATTCTCCCCATCGCGATATAGCCTGTCCCGGATTTTTTCCCGCCTCCGGCCCCCTGCTTTGAGACTCCGGTTCCTGTGTACCTGTCAGCACCGCCAGTTTGACCACCTGCACCTTGCGATAGACTTCGGTATAGCTCCTTTTTACGCCTTTGACGGTCAGCAGGTCGTCCACTCTTATGCCAAACAGGCGTTCGTTTTCCGTCAAATACGGCAGAATTATTTCCCAGTCCTTCTCTTCCAGCCTGTTAAATTCACCGCCGTTAAGTTGTTCGCCGCTTACCTTTCCTTCCGGGTCGCGTAAATAGATTGCTCCCCCCGAAGCCAGAGAAAACAGGTTGGAACCGGGATAAGGAGTCTCCAGCGATTTGATTTTCCCGTCCTTATCCACTTCAATCCCGTTCATCAACACAAAACCGCCCCCGTTCAGAGGATCGCCGGCCATGAAAGATTCGGCCAGGTAGTCCAGACAGGTTCCGTTTATCACGATACGCGGATGTCCCACAGCGTTGATTAGAGGCCGTCCGGCTGCATTCCCCATGATATAGGCTTCTCCGCCCTTGGCTCCGTACATGAACGTCTGACCGACATCCCCGTATATCACCAGCTTGCCGCGTTTCATAATCTGGCCTACCTGGTCCTGAGCATTGCCGTGGACGAATATTTCCATTCCGTCAAT
>CAZIQW010000235.1:0-4440 GCA_964541585.1 uncultured Dehalococcoidales bacterium
GAAAAAACCACGCCCGGCAGACGCAGGATCGATGCCTGCTTCGCGATAGAGATGCCTCAAAACTACATACCCATGTTCCGCCTCCCTTCCCCGGAGCAGATAGAGAAAGCAGACAGAAACATGGAAGAAGCCCTGGACTTCGCCGTCAAGATAATCAGTGAAAAGAAAACATACCGCCCGAAAGACTCTCCCTTATGGTTCCCGGTGTCTCACCTGATGTTTCCGCTCCTCACCGGATACTTCCGGAAGATACGCCTGCCTGAAATGGGAAGGTCGTTCTATGCTGACGAGAAATGCAGCGGGTGCGGTATCTGTGAAAAATTATGCCCGTCAGGAAGAATAAAAATGGAAAATGGTCGTCCCCGCTGGCTCAATGAAATAAAATGTACCTACTGTTTCGCTTGCCTGCATCTGTGCCCCGGCCAATCCGTGCAGATAAAGGGACGGAACACGGCGAAAAAAGGCCGTTATCATCACCCATCCATAAACGTGAAAGATATCATCTCGCAGAAGCGGGGTTAACCGGGTAAGTGACTATTATTAGAATAATATATGATGTGTTTTAACACGTAATACTGCCGGATACCGGGCTTGATATCCTCTTTATTTTGTGGGTGGATAAGATTGGAAGAAGACAGAGCCCCCAAAAGGCATAAGATTGCTCTAATTCAGGCTTCAAGCGCTTATGTGCTTTTTTGCGGAATTAGCGCCTTGAGCCGGATTATCGAACCTTTATTCTTCCTTATGGTTATTGTTGGTATAGCTTTCCCCTTGGTATGGGCTAAAAGGTATCACAGTTGGACCGAGATTGGATTCCAGCGGAGGAATCTGGTTAAGGCCGTCTTCCTGGGAACAGGCGCCGGCTTATTTACCGGTATCTACACCTATCTGGTTATTGGTAGAAACCAGACTATACCGGACGCGCTCGGTTTGCAGTTGATGGTCGGCATTCCGCTCTGGTTTCTGATTATGAGCCCTTTCCAGGAGTTTTTCTTCAGAGGATGGTTACAGCCTGGATTTGAGCGGGGTGTTGGAAAATGGGGCGGATTATTTCTTACATCTGCTTGTTTTACGGTGTGGCATTTCTTTCCGCCATTTGAGGGAACACCCACTTCAATAATCCCCATTACCTCGATTATTGGGGTTGTATCCACCTTCCTCTTCGGATTTATTTTCGGGTTCATCTTTCAGCGCACGAATAATATCTTCGCTCCCTGGATAGCTCATGCTTTGGCCGGGATTTCCGCGGTTTCATTAGGATTGATGAGTTTCTTGCAGTATTCCACCTGATTTCCGGAATTCATTGTTTGAAAAAGGCCGCCATCAGGCCGGCAGCCCCGGAGCCCGCTATAGCCGCATCTACTTCCGCTGGTATCTGATTCATATAACCTGCCGGAATCGACAACGGCTGGACCGGTGTTCTATCATGAAATATACCGGTTATCGGAAATTCGTTTGTTGGAGAGTGGTGTTGTGCAAAAAATACTCTGTGTTGAAGGAAGCCCTCGGAAAGGCGGTAATTCCGATATTTTGATGCGGCACATGGTTAAAGGGTCCCGGGATAATAACGTCCCTGTGGAGGAAATCCTGCTGCGAAATTATCGGTTCCAGTCCTGCAGCGGCTGTGAGAGATGCCGCCAGGACCGGCGGTGTACCGGGTTCGAAGATGATATGCAGCTGATATATCCCGGAATTGTTGAAAGCCGGGGTTTGATATTGATTTCTCCGGTTCACAACTACAATATCACTGCGATGATGAAGTCATTTATCGATCGGTTGTATCCTTTTTATAATTTCGACGTTAAGCGTCCTGGCCGATGGTCAAGCCGACTGGAACATCAAAATCGGAAAGCTATTGTAGCCGCAATCGCCGAACAATCCAGCCCTCAGGATAGCGGCATCAACCTGGCGTTACAGGCTCTGCGGTTGCCTGTCGAAGCACTGGGCTATGAAGTAATCGCGGAAATGCCGGTAACCGGAATTTTTGAAAAAGGGAAAATAGCGCAGTATCCGGATGTCCTCGCAGAGGCGGAAGCGCTCGGCAAACGGTTGGCTGTCCTGATTAATACATGAATCCGGACCCGCGGCAGCCGGGCATCACCGTCACTCTTCATCGATATTCAGATTCAGGGCGCAATATCATCCCGGCTTTCCGGCCGGCGATTCGCGGCAAACAATGACTCATGTCGGGGGGCCAGGGGCCCAGCATCCTGGTCTTCAGCGGTAGTGGGATTGTTGCGGTGATACCGGTTGGTAATCTAAGAATTCGGGCTCGCTCCTTAAAGCCGTAAAGCGGGGATTTTGTCTACTCCCGAGCTCAAATTTGGCAATTTCCCCCCTTGATGTGTTATTATGTTCTTTGGACTGGAATAATGGTCGTATTGAAATAATCGTACCTGGTAGAATAATAACAGCGGTTCAAGACACTGACTATGTCAGGATTTGATAGCCCCGATTCCGCTAAGGACCTGAAAGCAGGGGAGAGTCGATAAAACCTGTCTTTCGGGGGGATAAGGGAATATGAATTTGCAAAGAACCTAAACAGAGAGTCTCAAGCGTTCCGGGGCAAAAGAAGGAATACAAAAACCTTGAACCGGAACAGGTATCGCCTGCCTGTCTGATATCTCCAGGCCATGGAGACAATTCGGGTACAGGCGAGTCCGACCCTTTGATCGGGCAGTCCGGCTGAGGCCACATCAATCGGGACATAACACCGTCCCTTCGGTAATCTCTCCAAAGAGCAATCACAGGTTTTTCGCTTGATCAAAACACATTGAAAGTTGCCGGATTAACAACAGGTGTGACTGTTCCGGATTGAAAAACGTAATTCGATCTCTGTTTCCCGGGGCCTGAAATAAAATATGCAAAGCCTGGAATCGCAGGTTTATCACTTTGTTGCCCCGGTTTAGTCGGACATTAGGTAGGAATATTATGAGTATAAAAATAAAAGCGGAAAATCTGGTGAAGATATACGGCGACAAGACGGATAAGGCGCTCGAGCTCTTTGAGCAAGGGCTTTCGCGCAATGAAATCCAGAAACAGACCGGGCTTGTCCTCGGAGTTGCAGGCGTCAATTTCGAGATTGCCGAAGGGGAAATCTTCGTCATCATAGGACTATCCGGCAGCGGCAAATCGACACTGTTGCGCTGCATTAACGGTTTGCTGATGCCCACCAGCGGATCGCTGATGGTGGATGGCAAGGCTATTGAAAAGCTGAAGCCCAAAGAATTACGCCGCCTTCGCGGTGAAAAGATTAGCATGGTTTTTCAACATTTTGCCCTTTTACCGAATCGCACTATCCTGGACAATGTGGCTTTCGGCCTCGAACTGAGAGGCATACCCACTGATAAAAGACTTAAGAGCGCGCATCAGACTCTGGCAACAGTAGGCCTGGAGGAATGGGCAGACAAGTACCCCGCGGAAATGAGCGGCGGCATGAAACAGCGGGTCGGCCTGGCCCGGGCGCTGGTAATGGATGCCGATATACTTTTGATGGACGAGCCGTTCAGCGCGCTGGATGCCATCATTCGTATGGAAATGCAGGAAGAGTTAATAAAACTACAGCGGGAAATTCAGAAGACGGTAGTTTTCGTAACACACGACCTCGATGAAGCTTTAAGGCTGGGAGACAGGATTGCCATTATGCGAGACGGTTTCATCGAGCAGATTGGCACATCTGATGAAATCCTCTCCAATCCGGCCAATGATTATGTTGTCAATTTCCTGCAGGGCATCGATGTATCCAAGGTGCTGGACGCCAACAGTATATCCAAATGGCCGAGAGAGGTAATCAGGGAAACGGAAGGTGTTTCCGTTGCTCTGTACAGGATGAAAAAGGCAGATACCGACTATCTCTTCGTGCTGGGCCAGCAAAATCACCTGGCAGGGATAATCTTGAAGGAGGACCTGGTGCCTCTTTCCAATCAACATGAGAAGGACATTAAAAACGTTATCCGGGAAACCCGGACGGTTAAATCCGACACAATTATGAGAAATGTGTTCTCCGAATTACGACAGGCAGAGAAAGATCTGGCTGTGGTTGATGAAGAAGGAAGGTTTCTGGGAGTCATAACTCAGAACACATTACTCCAGACCCTGGACGAAAGAAAAGGGGGTGACGGCATTGCTGAATCTTGAATTACCTAGGCTGGGACTAGGCGATGCGATCGAATGGGTTGTGAAGTGGCTCATCGCCAATCTGGCTCCGGTTTTTGATTTTGTCAGAGATGTTTTAAACTACATAACCGGTTTCTTGAGTGACTACCTGCTGGCGGTCCCGGCGGTGTTGCTGATAGTCATACTCGGGTTGATTATCTGGATATTGACCTCGAAAACCACCGCGATTCTCAGTTTTGTAGGACTGGCGTTGATTTGGAATATGGGTCTCTGGCCGCAGCTTATAGGCACCCTGATTCTGGTGGTTGTAGCCGTTATTATTGC
>CAZIQW010000236.1:0-4398 GCA_964541585.1 uncultured Dehalococcoidales bacterium
TAAAACAGTATTAACTAATAAGCTTAACTGTGATATACTGCGCTAAAAGTATATTAATATTAGAAGAAATACATATTCATGATGACGTCCTGCCAATCCTATCAATACAGAAAGTCAACGGATAAGAAGCCGGTAGAATAAGAGAAGTATGATATTGATGGAGGTAATCGGTGTCTGAAAAAAACGTACAAGGACAAGAGGCCCAAAGCGGAAAATCACTGGTAAAAGGACTTAGCCTGGCAGATTTTGGCACTGACGGGAATTCATCGGTAATCGATATTAACAATGGGAAAATAGTCAGGATAAGACCCTTACACTATGACTGGCAATATGCCAGAGAGACATTAAATCCCTGGAAGATACAAGCCCACGGAAGAGACTTTGAACCTCAATTTAAAACTCTCTTGCCGCCTTTTTGTCTGGCCTATAAAAAAAGGGTCTATTCTCCCAACCGCATACTGTACCCAATGAAGAGAGTGGACTGGGACCCCAAAGGAGAAAGAAACCCGCAGAATAGAGGCAAGAGCAAATATACCAGGATATCCTGGGACGAAGCCATAGACATAATAACCGGCGAACTGACCAGAATAAAGGAAAAATACGGACCGGAAGCCGTTCTTTCACAGTCAGATGGACACGGGGAAGGGAAATGCATTCATGCCGCCCACGGCAGCGCCAATAAACTGCTGGCACTCCTGGGCGGATATACTTTACAGATGAGAAATCCGGACAGCTGGGAAGGCTGGGCATGGGGAGCCAAGCATGTCTGGGGTATGGAGCCGGTAGGTGAAATGGGGCCGTCGGGAAACGTAATCCCGGATATCATGGAAAACGGTGAAATGGTCTTATTCTGGGGATGCGATCCGGAGACGACGCCCTGGGGCTTTAACGGTCAGATGTCCAGCCGGGTATGCTACTGGTTTAGTGAACTGGGCATCAAGTCCATCTATATCTGTCCGGATTTGAACTACGGGGCGGCAGTGCACGCGGATAAATGGATACCCATAATACCCAATACCGATGCCGCTTTACAGCTGGCGACAGCCTATGTGTGGATGACCGAAGGCACCTATGACAAAGAGTATGTAGCCAAGCATACAGTGGGTTATGATAAATTCGAGGAATACGTGATGGGGAAAGAGGACGGGATTCCCAAGACTCCGGAGTGGGCCTCAACAAAATGCGGAATACCGGTCTGGACCATAAAAGCCCTGGCCAGAGAATGGGCTACCAGGAAAACGAGCATAGCGCACGGCAACGGAGGTCCCGGTATGCGCAGTGCTTATTCAACCGAACCCGCAAGGCTGGAAGTGCTCCTGTTAGCAATGCAGGGTCTGGGGAAAACGGGAACTCACCAGGTGAAAATGCTTGAATGGGGTCTGGCCGGACTGTGGAGCCCCAAGGGAAGTCCGATGCCTATGGGGAAAATTAATCCCCAGCTGTTGATGCCGGCATACATTATCGTAAAAGTAGGGGGCAAGCGCTCTTTAAATTCGGCCAGAGCGCCTATGAAACCTGAACTGGATGCCCTAATGAACCCCTTTCCGATGGACCCCAAGCAATTTATTCCCAAAAACCTGATACACGAGGCGATTCTTAATCCTCCAATCAGCTGGTATGGCAATTCAACTTTTCCGGGAAATGTCGAAGACCAGTTTGAAAAATATCATTATCCGGCTGAAGGCTGCTCGGAAGTACATATGATATGGACGGATACTCCCTGCTGGATAACCTGCTGGAATGACAGCAACACCTATGTCAAGGCCTTAAGAAGTCCCAAGATTGAATTTATATTAGCCCAGCATCCCTGGCTGGAAAACGACTGTCTGTTTGCCGATATCATACTGCCGGTCAGTACCAAATTTGAAGAAGATGACATAACCACGGACCTTGAGAGCGGGCAGTTTTCTACGGTAATTCAGGGGGGGAAATGTATCGAACCGGTGGGAGAGTCGAAAAGCGATTACGAGATAGTGTGTCTGATAGCCCAAAAGCTCGGGTTGCTGGAAAAGTACACGGGCGGGAAAACGGTTGAAGAATGGCTAAAACTGAGTTTTGAAAATTCCGGCGTACAGGAAATGATAAGCTACGAAGAATTTGAGGAAAAGAAATATTTTGTTATTCCGACCGACCCGGAATGGAAGAACAAGCCGACCGGTATGCAGAAATTTTATGAAGACCCGGACAATAATCCTTTGAAAACCCCTACCGGCAAAATTGAATTTTATTCCCAAAAATTAGACCAACATTTTCCCGGAGATACGGAAAGGCCTCCGGTACCGAAATGGATAGAAAAAGGTCTGTGTCATGATGAAAGGCTCTCCGGCGAGAGAGCCGGCAAGTATCCGCTGCTAATCATATCCAACCACGGACGGTGGAGAGTACATGCCCAGTGTGACGATATTACGTGGACCCGGGAAATTGAGACCTGTAAAGTGCACGGACCGGACGGTTATAAATACGAGCCGCTGTGGATTCATCCGTCAGACGCGGAGTCCAGGGGTATTAAAAACGGTGATATTGTACAAATCTACAACGAAAGAGGGGTTGTGCTTGGCGGCGCCTATGTGACCGAGAGAATAATGCCCGGCGTCGTATATATGGACCACGGGGCCAGATATGATCCGATTATACCCGGTGAGCTGGACAGGGGTGGGGCGATAAATACGATTACCCCGCATAATCTGACCTCCAGGAATGCCACGGGGATGGTGGTCAGCAGTTTCCTGGTTGAAGTCGGGGCGGTTAATATAGATGAGTTAAGGAATAAGTATCCCGAGGCTTTCGACAGGACATACCAGTCCGGAGCGGGTTTGCGTTTGGAGCGGGCGCTGGTAAAATAAGATATTTTGCACAAGCAGGTAAACCAGGCCCTTCGACAGGGATTCAAAAGAGCAAGTATGTAGCCGGGACCAGAGTGGAAACGCCCTGTACAGCACAGGGCGTTTCCACTTAAGCTTTTTCAGCCCTTTCAGGATTTGCTGTAAAAACATGTTATATTTGCGGTAGATCGGGGGAAGATTATATTATTGGGTATGACCTGGCGACAGGATTAACGGTAATTCCAGAATACAATATCAAATTTAGAACCCATTATCGTAAGGATTTCTGCAATATGACTCAAGAAGAAGCATTAAGAATATTAAAAAACGGGCATAATGTGTATCTAACCGGCGCCGCGGGCAGCGGGAAAACGTATCTCTTAAATACATTTATCCAGTATCTCAAATCTTCAAGAACCCGGGCAGGAATTACTGCATCTACCGGTATCGCGGCGACGCACATGGAAGGAATAACCATTCATTCATGGGCCGGAATCGGATTACTGCGGACTGCTTCGGACGATGAAATCCGGGCAATTGTAAAACGGAAGCGAATTGCTCAAAGGTTTCAAAAAACGCAAACTCTGATAATCGATGAGGTTTCAATGCTGGATGCGGACCGCCTTGACCTGTTAGAAAAGGTAGCCCGTATTGCTCGCGGGAACTGGGAACCCTTTGGCGGGATGCAGGTAGTGCTTTGCGGAGATTTTTTTCAACTCCCACCCGTTTCCCGGGCGAATGAGCCGTTACCGAGACCTGTTTATAAGTCGGAGGCTTGGAAGAGTCTGAATCTAAAAGTGTGCTATCTGCACGAGCCGCAACGGCAAGGAGACCAGGAGTATCTTGGAATACTGAATGCAATCCGCGATGCTTCAGTCGATGAAACGGTAGTGGACCGCCTGCGTCAATGCCGCAGTAACATACTGACACCGGACATCTCAAAACGTTTTGTCAAACTTTATTCGCATAATCTCAACGTAGATTGGGAAAACAGACGCGAGCTGGCCCGGCTTCCCGGGAGAGGAAACGGGTATCTTATGAAAATGAGCGGGATTCCGACAATTGCCGAATCTTTAAAAATGGGTTGTCTGGCTCCGGAGAAGCTGGTTTTAAAGAAAGATGCCGTGGTGATGTTCGTGAAAAATAATTTTGAGAAGGGATATGTGAACGGGACTCTGGGAACGGTAAGCGGTTTTAATGAGAACGGTTTTCCGGTAGTCACTTTGCTTAATGACAAGGAAATAGTAGCTGAACCTGCCACCTGGAGCGTTGAGGAAAACGGCAATGTCCTGGCACAAACCAAACAGATACCGCTCCGGCTGGCCTGGGCGATTACGGTACACAAAAGCCAGGGGATGACGCTGGATGCGGCGCAGGTAGATCTGTCGCAGTGTTTTGAAAAGGGCATGGGATATGTGGCCCTTTCCCGTGTGCGTTCTTTAAAGGGACTTCGAGTACTGGGTTTCAACGATATAGCGCTCAAGGTAGATGAAGAAACGCTTGTTTTCGATAAAGAACTGAAGAACAATTCTGAAGAAGTGCTCCGTAATATTGATTTGTTGACCGAGCGCACAAT